>JAJZYV010000141.1 GCA_021797955.1 Thermoplasmata archaeon | reverse complement strand
GGTACTACCTGCCCCGCAGGCTCATGGCGTAATCTCACTGGATCTGAATTCTCCTTGGTCCATGGTATTCTGACCTTCATGCTGAGCCATCTTTCTTTACAGTGCTGGCATACATGAAGCAATATGTCCCATCCAACATATTTCATTTATGGCTGCCAGCAGACGATGCAATATGTTGAGAATAACCATTGGGATTTTCCTGCTTTCACCCAGTGTTCTGTGGATTGAGGCCACACGCTTGCACATATTAGAATTTATCCGATGCGATCCATTCCAGTTCATCAGTTACTCCTTTGTTCTCTATGATATTTTTCAGGACAAGGGCCGAAGGTCGAATGTATCTTTTCTTTGTCGCAAAATCCACCCTCAGCAAGCCAAACCTCTTTGAAAAGCCACTTGCCCACTCGTAATTATCAGTCAAGGCCCAGTGCATGTAGCCATCGACATTGGCTCCACTTCTCATGGCTTTTTCAAGGTTTTTCAAATGAGAAGCAATATACCTCGGCCTAATCCGATCTAAATCGTCAGCGACTCCATTCTCTGTAATCATCATTGGAAGACCCAGGTGGTCATTGTAAGACATGACCAGATTGTATAACCCCTCGGGATAAACTTCCCACCCCGTATCGCTCAAAGAACGGCCATCCAGTGATTTATCGGCATCGCCAGAAGCATACCCATATCCATTAACAATTTTCCAGGAAGACTTCTCTGATGAAACAACATCTCTACTGTAATAATTAACTCCAACCCAGTCCAGGTGTCTGGACATATCTTTTCTGTCAATGACAATTTTATTTTCACCCAGCTGGTCCGACGCCTTCGTTAACCATGGAAGTTTTCCCTTGGTTATTGCCTCAAAGAACGAATATCTAATCTCGTATTCAGCCATTTCCTTTGCCGCCTGGTCATCTTGTGTAAGGGCCTGCATGTCACCATTGGCATATATAATTCCAACGGGTTTCTTTGAAAATTTCTTGATGGAATCATACGCCCTGGCATGTGCCTCTGCAAAGGCTTTTTTTCTTCGGGCAATGGCTGACTGTGACATATCTGTGCTGCATTGTCCGTTGAAAACTATGTTTGGTTCATTCATAGTGGACCATTTGTCCACCAGATCATCATATGTGTATGATACAAAAGCAGCGAATTTGGCAAATTCTATAATTGATCTCTTATTGAAGCAATTACCTACCGCATTGTCTTTCTGGATATCTCTCTTTGACGGATCGTTGATCCATTTGGGTGTCGACCAGTGGTACAGGTTAAGAATGAGATAACTTCCTCTGCTCTTTAGGTCGGTGAAAATGTCCCTGTAATGTTTCACCGCCCCGGAGTTGGAAACTTTCTGTAATTTTTCCACGTCCTTTTCGGTTATGTCCACATGGAAAACGTCATCATTTTCATCATCGACACTTACCTTAATTTCTTCGGTAGATCTGGGAAAGATTCTTGACCACTCTATTCCAAGGCGAGCAGCATTCATTCCAAGATAAGACGCCATGACATGATCTTTTTCATACAGATCCCAGTATCCAGCACCATTTTCAGGAAAATCTCCGGAGACCAGTTTATTCCTTATATTGTATTCATCATGCGACCATACGTACCAGTCTGTATTTGGGTCCACATCGCTTATGCCCATTTCAAACTGAAAACCCGCTTCCGAGAACCCAAATTTAAAGCCTTTTGGAAACATCGAATAAGATTTTCAGTTATTATTTAAAAGTTAGGACAAATGTTCTACTTGGCCCTGTAGTAATTTGGTAGAAAATTTGACTGATATCATCTTGATATCTTCAATGGTGGCAGATTTCCCACCCACGGAATAGGTTCTGTTTTCATCCTTCAGATAGAAGGTGTTTCGTACGAATGGTATTCTCTCAGTCCGCAAAATCTCTCCCTTTAAATGCCTTAAATCATCATGATAGTAACCATAAAGTTCTCCATGTATCTTGAAGCCTTTGTGCAGGAAGAAATCCAGAGCGTCACATGCCAGCCAGATAGTACAGTATTCCAGTCTCTGTTTCACATCAAAATCGTTTATTACTTTTGATGGCTCCCATAGCGACTGATAGAAGTAATATGACATCACATGAATAAAATTATCCTCTTCAAAATATAGGCCATAATCCGTATAATTTTTTTCACCTTTTACTGAAACCAGACATGCCTTTCTGTCTGAGATTATCATCTCCATGGGTTTTACATTCAGCATCCTGTACAGTATCTGTCTGTCTATATCGGGATATTTACTGCCAAAAATCAATAGTGCAATACTTACTCCCCTCTTATTTGCACCTTCAATTTCATCCTTAAGTGCTTCAAAGGTTGAACACGAAACGGACAGGATAACTTCAGTTTCGGCTTCATTGATCATCGATCTCAGTTTTGCTAACAGAGCATCCAGTCCCTCAACGAGAGTAAGGAAAGGCGCGTACTTGCCGGGATAAATCTTCTTGTTTTCAACATAAGTTTGCAGATTAAGTGAATATGAATCAAGCCATTCCTTTTCTCTATTCAGTACCTGCGCCACAGGGATGGCCTTATACAAACGTTTTTTTCCCAGTCCCTCCTCTATAAATCCTTTTTTAATCAATGAGTTAAAAAGATCATAAACCCTAGGTTGTGGTATCCCGGTTGACTTCACAACATCAGTGGAGCCCATTGGGCCTTTTATGACGAGGACTTCATATATTTTTATCTCGTATGGTGTAAGGCCAAACTTAGACAAACCGAGAAATATGTCCCCTTCCATATTACGGTATCAAGACGATACAGATAAAATAACTTTTTCATAGGGAAGATTTCCATTCCGGATAACGTATGCACCTGTACAGGTGATTATCTCCTGAACTTCTAAGTTCTGGGTGCATTTCAGAGCACTTGTGTTCTGAAAAGGGACACCTCGTATAAAACTGGCATCCGGGATAACTCTCAGAATAATTGCCAGGATTTCCAATAAGCCTGAGCTTGCTGATTCCCTTTTGCCCTATCCTTGGAACATTCTTGAGCAGGAGAAAATTATAAGGATGTCGTGGTTCATTCAGCATTTCACCCCTGATTCCAAGTTCAACAATTTCTCCTGCATACATCAGTGCAACTTTATCTGATATCTCATACAGTATTGATAGATCGTGCGTAATGAATATCATTGTAAAATTTCTTGATTTCTGAATGGTTTTCAGATCCTTGAGAATCTCATGCTCCACCAGCACATCAAGTCCGGTCGTAGGCTCGTCAAGTATCACAAGTTTGGGTTCCAGGAGTAATGAAATGGCGATTACCGTCCTCTGCTTCATGCCGCCGCTTAATTCATGGGGAAAACTGTCCAGTATCTTTTCATCCAGCCTCACCATTTTAAGTGTTTCATTTATCCTGGAATCAACATCTTTCAATGATATATTATGAGCCATACAAAAATCATAAAACTGGTATCTTATTCTTTTGACTGGATTGAGGGCGTTCATAGCAGCCTGTGGGATAAAGGATATCTCTGTTCCCCTGATCCTTTGCAATTCCTGCTTTCCCATCTTTAACAGGTCTGATCCGTAGAATCGGACTTCTCCCGACACTATCTCACCAGGGTATTTCAGTGAATTATATATTGCCTGGGCAAGAGTACTTTTCCCTGATCCGGATTCACCAGCTATTCCGAGTATGATTCCATTTTCTATGCACAGGCTCAGATCAGCAATAATCTTGGAGAATCCGTTTTCAGAATGATAGCCCACAGTCAGGTTCTCAATTTGCATCAAACATTTGCCGCTCATCATAATATCTATAACCTTTTGTATGGATCGGGTGCTGCTTCAATTAGCTTCCTTGTATAATCCTCTCTTGGGTTCTTCAGGATTTCTTCTGTGTCACCCTTTTCCACCACAACACCATCTTTCAGGACGTATATCCTGTCAGTTATCATGCTAACTGTATTCAGATCATGAGTAATATAAACGATACTTATTCCAAAATTGTCGCGTATCCTGGAGAAAAGGTCAAGTATTTCTATCCGCAAAGACACATCAAGCATGGAGACAGGTTCGTCAGCGATTATAATTTTAGGGTTAAGGGCGAGCACCCTGGCAATGTAGACTCTTTGTCTCTGACCGCCTGAAATCTGGTTAGGGTACTTATTCTTGAAATAAGCCGGAGGATTTAGCTTAACCATTTCAAGGAGTTCGTCCACACGATCTTCAATATTACCCCTGTATTTTGAAATGATCAGGGGTCTCTTAATGTGCCACTCAACCGAATGGAACGGATCGAGAGAAGCGTATGGGTCCTGAAAAACCATCTGTACATCCCTCCTGTATTTCTTCAGTTTCCTGCCATTCAAATTTGAGACATCATCCCCATTGTAAATTATCTTCCCGGAGGTGGGTCTGTAAAGAAGCACCAGTATTTTGGCAAATGTACTTTTACCGCTACCGCTAGCTCCCACAATACCAAGGATTTCCCTCTCCTTGACCTCGATGGAAACATTACTTAAGGCAGTTATTTTCGTTCCGTCATAAAGTCCTTTTCTTACGAAGAATTCCTTTGATATACTCTCTGATCTAAGCACTTTCATCAACCTTTTTGACCTTCTTCCTCAAATATATTCTCAACGATGGATTGGCAATCTCATCCAGGCCAAAGTTGAGAAGGATAAATCCAAACATCAGGAATGAGATCATTATGCTGGGAGGAAGTATCCACCACCATTGTCCTGTAAGATAGGCCTCATTGTTGATCGCCCAATATAGCATTGTGCCCCAGTTAACCTGTTCAAGGTTACCCACACCGAGATATTCGACGAAGGTTAACCCCATAGTGCCGTACATTGCAGTAAAGAAGAAATTGGAGACTACCACCGGCATGATTGCTCTGGTTATCTGCCTGAAGATAATGCTGACCCGACTCTCTCCTATCAGTATTGATGAGAGGACATATTCCCTCTTGGAAATTGATAGTGTTATGGACCTGAACGTACGGGCGCCGAATGCCCACCCGGTAACGATAAGTATTATTATGGTTGACAGGTAGCCAAGATTCCTGTGAATCCCAAGAAAATATGTTCCGAAGAGCATTATAAGGAGAACTCCAGGCACAACGAGGAATATATTCACAACAGCATTTATAACTGAATTCACCCGTTTGCCGGAAAATCCTGAAAGGATTCCAACAGCCAGAGATATGAGCGTCCCAAGCAGTCCAACTGAGAAAGCAACAAGTAACGTTGGGGCGGCCCCAGCGATTAGCTGTGAAAAGACATCCTGACCGTATCCGGTCGTCCCAAGTATATTTATACGATTGGGTGGCAAGGATTTGGCAAACAGATAAGCATTCGGCGGGTAAGGTGAAAGAAATATCCCGACTGCTGCAAATATTCCTAACAATATGAGTATAGTAAAGCCCACCTTCGCTTTGCTATTTCTGAGAAGCATGCCCATAGAGCTGGTTATCCCTGCATATAAGTGCCTCAATCCTTTTGATAAGCCAGCTTTTGCATTAACTCTGTTTTCAAGTACCTCGCTCAAAATTATTCACCTTCCTGCCTTATTCTGGGATCGAGAAATCCGTAAAGAAGATCGACCACAAGGTTCCCAACCAGGACCGCTATGATCACCATGAGAAAAATTCCCTGCATTAAAGGATAATCCAGGTTGTCTATAGCTGTTATCATGTACATGCCTACTCCTGGATATGAAAATATCGATTCCTCAATTATTAC
>JAJZYV010000140.1 GCA_021797955.1 Thermoplasmata archaeon | reverse complement strand
CATTAATCTCAAGGGCAAACACATCTAATAACTGTACATTTTCAGAGGGCCCTGCACTGGGAATCTGAGCTTTTCCATTCGCCCATTTATAAAACCCATTTGATGTTTTTATTCCAAGCTTATTTTCCTGAACCATCTTATGTGGTATCTTTGCCAGAGAATAGTCCAATGAGAGAGTTTTTGAGTAATACTCAAGAGAGTGGAGGACAGTGTCTATTCCCACATAATCCATCAACTCATACGGTCCCATTGGAAGACCCTGGCTTTTTGCGAATGCATCTATTGCCTCGGGGCTGTCGATTTTATTTTCCAGCAGCAGGATGAAATAGAGGGACTCTGGCGCACTGATTCTGTTCACAACAAATCCTGCGGTATCCTTGAAAACCTTAATCGGCTCTTTGCCAATTTTCTTAGAAAATTCATAAACAATTTCAAAGTTTTCTTTGGAACTCTTCTCGCCCATTATTACTTCCACAAGTTTCATCATAACGGGGGGATTAAAAAAATGCATTCCAACAAGTCTTTCTGGATTCTTCAATACTTTTGCTATTTCAGTAATTCTTATGTTGGACGTATTTGTTGCCAATACGGCACTTTCTTTGCAATTTTTCTCTATATTTTTGAAAACTTCCTCCTTCAGCTCAGGAATTTCTGGAACGGCCTCGATGACTAAGTCGGAATCTTTCAGGGCAACTTTCATGTCTTCCAAAAAATTGATTCTGTTTAGAATTTCTTCTGTCTGTTCTTGCTTTATTTTTCCCGCTTTTACCATTCTTGATAAACTGTTTTCTATTGATTGCTTTCCCTTTCGCAAAGCCTCTGGGAACGAGTCAAAAACATTAACTGGCACTCCAGAGGTGGCTATCACCTGTGCAATTCCGCTTCCCATTAGTCCAGAGCCGACTACACTCACTCTATTTATTTGCAAGGTATCACTCTCTTAACTTTTTAACCAAACCTGTTATCTTGGTTGCACTCATCAAGTCTCCACTTATTTTTAGCTTTCCAGTCATATATGACATCACAGGATCAATTTTTCCGTTGAATAAATCCGTAAGTGTTTCTTCTTTTGCAGTGATTGTAGTTGTTGGTTTTGGTTCTAATCCATCCTTAATCTCTATTTTCCCATTTGAAATGGATATAAAATATGGAGAACCATCACTCGGTGAAAACTGGAATGTTTTGTTCATGCCAGCAATCTCTTTTTTAACCTCCTGATCCTCCTTATATTTACCAATCATTTTTTCTAAAATTTCTTTAGAAGACATAATCTTGGATGATTTCGCGTATTAAAGTCTTATTGGTATTATTAATATTATTTTGGTATATAAAAAAGTTCAATTTACTGAGTTTGCGGAGAATAACACCTGCTCCAAAAATATTTCTTCCGACTGAGCGCCAATTAAAGGTTCATCTACGTTGCTTATCTGTGTATGAGGCACGCTAGACACTGCGGCTTCCTCTGCCTCCTGGTTAAACTCATATGATTCAACCATGTCTCCTGTAATCATTGAGTTGACCATGGCAAATTTATGGGCCATCACCACAGCCGACGGACAGTAAGGACAGGTTGGCGTTATAAACACCCTTAAATTTACAGGTTTGTCAACTTCCTTCAGCTTTTCGATAGTAGATGGTTTTAATTCAATGTTTCCTGTTGAAAATGATTCAATATCTTCGATGATAGATCTGAATTCATACCCTGAAGGAATTCCATAATACCTCGCGTTACCTGAGGTGAAATGCTTTGATTTTGGAATTATTACTGGTCCTTTCTTAATGTCATATTTCTTAGCCTGTTCATCTTTTACTGTTTTCACTTCCACATTAATTTTATCGCTCAGTTCGCTTAGTTCCCTGAGCAACTGTTCTGTATCCTGGCAATATCTGCAATTTGAATCCTCATCCTTGAATAGTTGAAGTGTAACCTCATCTTTCAATGTTTTATTGAATTGTTCCGTTAATTTCTGCCTGTATTCATCATTTATCAGTGGCATAAATTATGATGTTAATTTCTTATTAAAATGTCTTGATCATTTGAATCAGTGTTACCTTACCCAAGAATTGGTAAATTCCACATCTGACACTATTCACTCCACACCACATGATAAGTATCTCATTTCAGTGGTCAAGGAACCTCTGACTAAATTTATCAATATCATTTCTGTGGTAATCGTTAAATTCCCCTTGATATAACCAGATCATTGAAAATGTTAAAAATTAGAAAAGTAACAGTCGGACCTCTTATGACAAACTGTTACATCCTTTCAAGTGAAAGGGACTGTTACATAATAGATGCTGGGGGAAATCCAGAAAAGATAATTTCCGAGGTTAATGAAGGAAAATTGGAGATAAGAGGAATAATAGCAACTCATGGGCATTTTGACCATATACTATCCGTTTCTGAATTACAGAAACACTTTGACATACCACTGCTGATAAACAAAAATGAAAAAGAGCTAATCAATAGTAAAAAGTACGATCCAGAATATTTCATTCCAGGGCTAAAATTAGATATGCCTCAAAAATTTGAATATTGGAGTGGTAAAAAGGAACTTAAAATCGGGGAGCATATTATCACTCTGATGGAAACTCCAGGGCATACCCCAGGCAGCTCAATCATATTGGGGGATGGATTCATGCTAACCGGTGATACACTTTTCAGACTATCTATTGGTAGGTCTGATATTGGTGGAAACGAGGAGGATTTAATTAAAAGTCTAAAAATAATCCTTTCTTACAAAGAAAAGACAAGAATATATCCAGGTCATGGTGAGAACTCAGATATAAGATTTGAAATTTTAAATAATGTCTACATTCGAAATATTTTAAAAAATGGAACTCTCTATTAACTATCTTTTTGATATATCAACATATTCAAGATCCAATTTACCTACGTAGTTGTCAAGCGGTCTGAAAATTCTGTTATTTTCCCAATATTCAAAAAGATGAGCTGTCCATCCTGCCATTCTTGACGAGGCAAAGATTGGTGTAAACAGATCGCTCGGAATTTCCATGGCAGTATATAATGGTCCTGCAAAGAAATCGATGTTCGGCCATATTCCCTTAGTTTTGCTCAACTTCTCTTCCATTAATTTCTCTGCCCTTATTGCAATTTCCAGAAGTTTTTCAACCTGCTGGTCAGAGGTTGATTTCATGAAGGATTTCAGGTAATTGTAGACTACCTTTGCCCTCGGATCATACGCCTTGTATACCCTGTGACCAAATCCCATAATCTTCTGCTTGCCCTCCAGTGCATCTTCTATATATGATTCAGTATTGTCAGGTTCCCCTATTGCCTTCATCATGTTAAGTGCAGCTTCATCAGCGCCTCCGTGTAGCGGACCCCTTAGTGTTGATATTCCAGATACAACTGCAGAATACACATCCGCAAGCGTTGAACCGGTCACCAGTGTGGAAAAAGTTGAGGCATTGCTTCCGTGCTCTGCGTGCAATATGAACATTAGTTCAATAAGTTTGGCAGAATCCCTATCCGGGATTTTTCCATTCAGCATGTAAAGAAAATTAGATGTATGATTTAGGTCATCTCTCGGTTCAATCAGTTCTTGGCCCCTATTCTGTCTCCCTATCATTGCAACTATTGTCGGCATTTTCGCTATTAGCTTAATTGCTCTCTGGAGATTGGCAATTTTGCTTCTATCTGTCATATCCTCATCATATGTGGAAAGAGCCGAAACACATGTTCTTAGGACATCATTAGGGTGTGCTTTTCCAGAGAAAGTCCTAATAATCTTCTTAATCTCTCCCGAAACTTGCCTTTCAGATTTCAACTTTCCTGAAAAGGTTTCTAGCTCTTGTTTTGTTGGCATTTTGCCGTAAAGTAGGAGGTATGCAACCTCTTCGTAATTAGATTTTTCTGCAAGTACTTCAATAGGGTAACCCCTGTACCAAAGTTTTCCCTTGGCGCCATCAATTTTACACAGTGTAGTATCTGAAATGAAAATGCCCTCAAGCCCCTTGCTTACTACAACATTTGTCTCTGTCATATATGGTTATAATGAGTGAATACTTATTTTTTTGTTAAGGATTTATATGCGGAATCCATCGTTAAATCTTGTTCAAAAAATATAACTTCGATTATTTTCATATCTGCAGTGTTTTTTATTGTAGCTTGCAACTTAAATAAGATTTCCACTTCAATAGGCTACCTCCAGTAAGTTTCCAAAATGCCAGCCGGTACAGTATTCTCCGCAATGATATCATTGACTTGCATTATCAGCCATTCTCTAAACTTAGTTCTATTACAAGCTTAGTCGCATTGGGTTCAAGCGTTTTAGGGACAAAATGCACCCCTAATCTTCTAGATACAAATCTTTCAAATGAATTAACTGATTCTCATATTGATTTTTCAGGAGATTTTGAAAAACAATAAAAACTCGGTAACCTTAGAAAAGTCTTAATTCATCATCAAATTACGCCCCTATGGGTATAGTGTCCGAAGGAAGATTTTATCCTCTTGGATCGACCATAACCTCGCAGGGAACAAATTTCTCTCTTTATTCAGAAAATGCCACTAAGGTAACTCTCGCCCTCTTTAAAAATACCAACACATCGTCCCCATATGAATTGATTGAATTGAAGGAGAAGGATGCTAATGTATGGCATTGTGAAGTATCAGGCATCGGGCAAGGGCAGCTATATGGATACTACGTGGATGGGCCAAATTTCAATGGAAGTGGAAACAGATTCAATCCAAACAAACTGCTGGTAGACCCGTATGCTAAACAATTGAACTCCAAAATCAAATGGCACGAGAGCATATTTCCTTACAGGTTCTCCGATCCTTCAGTGTCAGATAATTCTGATAGCACTCCATATGTTCCAAAGTCCATCGTAGTAAGTGACAGTTACGACTGGCAGGATATTGGAAAACCTGAGAGAAGGTGGAATGATACTGTTATCTATGAGACCCACGTAAAGGGTTTCACAATGCTCAGGGAAGAGATACAAGAGACAGACAGGGGAACGTTTTCTGCCTTAGGATCTCAAAAAATGATCAATTACCTAAAAGATCTTGGAATTACTGCAGTTGAGTTAATGCCAATCCAACAGCACGTCGACGACAAAATGCTGGTAGACAATGGGCTTTCGAATTACTGGGGATACAATACGATTGGATACTTCTCTCCAGATATTAGTTATTCGCGAGCAGAGCACAACCCGGTTAAGGAATTTAAGGATATGATATTCAACCTCCATTCAAACGGAATAGAAGTCATACTTGACGTTGTATATAATCATACCGCGGAGGGAAATCAGATGGGACCTATGCTCTCTTTCCGTGGAATAGATAATAAGACATACTATTTTCTGGATCCGAATAACGCGAGTAATTATGTGGATTTCACGGGTACAGGGAATTCTCTGAATGTTAGCCATCCACAAGTTCTGCAGATGATAATGGATAGCTTAAGGTACTGGGCACAGGAAATGCAGGTTGACGGATTCAGATTCGATCTAGCGTCAACGCTGGCCAGGAACCTCTATAGTATAAACATGTTGTCTCCCTTTATGAACATAATTCATCAGGACCCCATACTATCCGGTGTAAAATTGATCGCAGAACCATGGGATATAGGGATGGGAGGATATCAGGTTGGAAATTTTCCAGTTAAGTGGGGAGAATGGAATGGAAAGTACAGGGATTCAATCAGGAAATTCTGGAGAGGGGATTCAGGTATGTTGGGAGAATTTGCAACGAGACTTTCTGGATCACCTGA
>JAJZYV010000139.1 GCA_021797955.1 Thermoplasmata archaeon | reverse complement strand
AGGTTAAATTAAAAATTATAGAAAAGATAATAGATATTGGAAAAAATATGGAACAATGAATTTTCTGTACAGAAATGGTAGTGTGTTCTTGGAAAACGAAGAAAATGATACGTATGTCAAAATAGGAAAATCCGGTTTTTTGGGATCTCTCTCTATTAGCATTACTGGAAAATGGAATATTCAGATTAGAAGAAGTGGTTTTGGACTCAAGATATATGGATTTAACGGAAAAGATGGCAATATAATGAGAAATTTGAACATCAACTACCTCGGTGAATCCTATATTACAAAAGTTAATGAACTTGCATCAGTAACCAGAGGAGAAGCAAATGCTGAAGCAACTATTATTGGCAAAAATGGCACAATAGGAAAATTGAGTAGAAAAAATACGGATATTCTCATTGCAGTGGAAAATGAAGATACCCTGGGAGTCATGCTTGTCTACGTTGCTCTGGTTGGATATTTTGACAAAAGCATTGTCCAAAATTTGAACCCGTTTCCATCTCCATTGAGAATTGTTTCAAATATATTGTTTATTATTGCACTGGCATTTCTTCTTTTTTTCAATCCAGGTTTATTAGGATCTAATGGACTGCTGTATTCATTCATAATCATTTTAGGCTTGGTGTTAGTAGCTTATTATATGAGAACAGTTCCTCCAGTGATACCGAAAGAAAAACCTTAAGTTTTTAATCGTGAAGATTAAAACTAACCAATGAAATTTAGTTTATTTAAAAATTTAAATTTTTTGTGAAAATATTATTTGTATCCTCTTTCTTTCATTTTCTCAAGCAGCTGTATTCTTTTTGCTGGATGAGGGTGATCACTGAATATTGAATGCCTCATTTTAACCTTCATTTGTTTCCATTCTTCAATTAACTTCCTGTGCTCTTCTCTTACTCCCTGGTCAAACCCACTGAACATTAGCATGCTTGAAGTATTGCTCGAAGTGTTTCTATTCATCTTTTTTCTTTGAGGTGGTGTTGAAGCGACTATTTTTGCGAGGGCAGTTTGGAGATTTGTACTGGCCCCGGGTATACTTTGGGCAGAATTAACGTCAGCATAAGACTCCCTCATTCTGTTTACTCCCAAGATCATCAGGTTGAAGACAAAGCTCACTCCCATCATTGCTATGGCAATCAGTATAATGCTCCCGTTTCCCCCCTTTCTTCCACCTCCAAAAAGCATCGAATATCCGAAGTAGAATACAATACTTGGAATAAGCCCAATGGCAAGCAGTAATGCGATATCGTGATGTTTTAAATGCCCTATCTCATGTCCCATAACTGCCTCTACCTCGTCTTTTGTGAGCAGGTTAAGTAGTCCTCTGGTAACAGCCATTCGTCTTCCAGAAATTATGGAACCGTATGCAAATGCGTTTGGAGCCTGAGTCTCAGCAATAAACAGAGTGGGGACTTTCTGATTGTTGTAAATGCAAACCTCCTGTAGTGATGAATAAAGCCAAGCAGTGTTCGGATCTGATGGATTAACCTTGGTTAGATGTTGAAGTCTCCCGATTATAAATGGAGAAAAGAGGTATTGAGCTATATCCATTATCAGTACTAAAATCAAAAGTAGTCCGAAGAAACCGAATGAGAATGATATCCCTATGAATTCGTATGAGATGGCTGAGATGATAAGAGCGGCTAAGAATGCAATTGCTATTCCCGCGAGTATAGTGGCTATCCTCAATTTAGCCCCAAGTAAGTTCATGGTTGTGTATGGAAAATAATCTAATTAATCTTGTTGGATTAATTTCCCTAGTTTACAGATTCCTTGAATTGGAGCTTTCTTTCCTTCTTTGTTTCCATTCCAACTTTTGCAATTCCAATTCCGAGAATGAGGTAATAAAGCGTAAGTATACTTGTAAAGATGTAAAAAAGATAGTTCACCTGAGAGTCTGAAAACCTGAATGCAAATGTCCAGAAATAAAAGTCAAAATAAACATAAAAAAGAAATGAAGAGATATAAAGAATTTTGTGATGTTTGAGTGCCTCGAGAATTTTCCATTTGCCCTGAAATCCATATTTGATTCTACGAGACCTCAATATGAATGTTAGGAAAGGAACGAAAACTGTTGAATATATTAAAACTGAGATTAGAATAAGATAAAATTCTGCATTAATTCCAACAAACCTAAGCATCAAAAATGGTGTTAATAACACAACAGCGAAGTTAACAGGTATGAACACCCAAGTTAGCCGGCTCCTGGACAGTAACCTGGATATTATGTATGTGGCGATTAGAGGAGAAAGGATTGCAAAGATACCCATAACATACTCAAAGGAACTGTCCCATTTTGATTTCGTAAACCTGAAGCCCTCCGGGACTTTTAAGATTTCTCCATTTTTCCCTTTCTGCAGATATTCTTCTTTCAAAACAGATTATGGAGGGAAATGAGGATATTGCTCATCTGGAACAACATCATGTCCCGCGGAAATGCGTGAAAATGCTGGTCATTTAAAAGGGATGTATAAATAGAATAATTCAATCATAACTTATGACTGAGAAATTATACCTTAACGAGGCCTACATGAAGGAATGCGAAGCTAGAATAATTAAAATTGCAGGAAATGACTTAATTTTGGATCGTACGGTATTTTACGCAGCTGGCGGGGGACAGCCAGGAGACACAGGAATAATCAGGTGCGGAGAGAGAAATTACGAAGTTCTGGACACTGTAAAGGATGGGGATGATGTTGTTCATAAAATGAAAAATACCGATGGGTTATCGGAGGGCGACTTCTGCCACTGTACTATCAATTGGGAAAGAAGGTACAGGATCATGAAATTTCACTCAGCGATTCATCTGATGGATGGACTTATAAATAATATGCCAATCAAAAATGGATTGATAACCGGCAGCCAGATTTATGAAGATAGGGCAAGGGTGGATTTTTCTATAGAAGAATTCACGAAAGAGAATGTGAATAATATAATAAGTACCGTAAACGATGCTATTAGAGAGGAGCATAATATACATGTTAAATACCTTCCAAGTGAGGAGGCGTTAAAAGTTCCAAATCTAGCCCGAACAGAACCGGGAAGAGAGCTGTTAAGGCATCTTGCAGTGGTCAGAATCATAGAAATACAGGATATTGATGCTCAAGCTGATGGTGGCACCCATGTAAAAAACACCAGTGAAATAGGAACAATTAAACTGCTGAAAATAGAAAACAAGGGAAGAAACAATAAGAGGTTATACTTTCAAACGGAACCATAGGATTCTTGCCTTAATTAGAATTTATTTAATATGAATGGTCTCTTAAGGCCCGACAAATTTTTTTCAATGGTGATAGGTTTGAAGTTTGTTTCTATAGAATATAAAAACATGTGAATCTTTTTAGCAATGTTGTGATGATTATCCATGGTTAATATGGATTGGGTTTCCAGCGAAATTGAAGATTTGAAGAAAGCTGGAAGATATGTTCCAATTAGGGTTTTGGAAAGCGCACAGGGTTCCAGAGTGAAAATAGAAGGAAAGGAAGTTTTGAATATGTGCTCAAACAACTACTTGGGTCTCGCGAACCATCCAGAAATTAAAAAGGCAGCGATAGAAGCCCTTAATGAGTTTGGAATGGGAGCGGGTGCTGTTAGGTCAATTGCGGGAACTATGGAAATTCACACCAGATTGGAGGAAAAACTTGCCAGATTTAAGCACATGGAAGCTGCTCTAGTTTTTCAGGGGGGATTGCTTGCTAATATTGGAACGATTCCTGTTCTGGTTGGGAAAGAGGATGTTATATTCAGCGAAGAATTGAATCATGCGAGTATAATAGACGGTATGCGCCTCAGTTCTGCAAAGAAAGTTGTTTATTCCCACAAGTCAGTCGATGATCTGGAAAAAAAGATGAAAGAATTTAGAAAGGATGGAAAAAAATCCCTCATAGTGACAGATGGCGTGTTCAGTATGGATGGAGATATTGCTCCTGTCTCTGAACTGGCTGACATGAGAGAAAAATATGATACTATGCTATATATAGACGATGCCCACGGAGAGGGAGTTCTGGGGGAAGGTGGAAGAGGAATTGTAAATCATTTTAACTTGAATGGGAAGGTGGAAGTTGAAATGGGCACTTTCTCAAAGGCACTGGGATCTATGGGGGGATTTGTTGCAGGAAGTGCTGAACTGATTGATCTGGTTAAGCAGAGAGCAAGACCTTTCTTGTTCAGCAGTGGTTTGAACCCTGCTGACGCAGCAGGTGTCATGAAGTCAATAGAGATTATGGAAAAGGATGAGACCCTAGTTAAAAAGCTCTGGAAAAATACAGAGTTTCTTCAAAAAGGATTCCGAGAGCGTGGCTTCAAACTGACATCTACTAAAACCCCAATTACACCTGTTGTGATTGGGGATGAGAAAAAGACACAGCAACTAAGCAAGTTCCTTTATGAGGAAAAGAATATATTTGCTTCTCCAATAGTATTTCCAACTGTGGCTAAGGGAACTGCAAGAATAAGAGTCATGCCATCAGCAATTCATACTACAGAAGATTTACTAGAAACCCTAGATGGATTCACAGACGGAGCAAGGTCTCTGCATCTATTTTGATTATTTTTTACCCGGGCAGCTGACATCCTTTCCATCCCAAGGGATTTGAGGTTCCTGATTCATAGAGTAGCAACTCCTAGACATCCTTTAGTGTAATCGCCGGATCATTCTTGTGCATTTTCGCTGGAATAAAATTCACCCCTCTCGCCAACTTAAATTTGACCCATGTTTTTACATGAACAGTGGTCCTAATTGCATGGTCTGGTGAATGATTAAAAACATGCATGAAAATGGAATGGGTATAGAGAAAATTGCAGGGGAAATTGTAACCGGTGTTTACAATTACTTAACTCTCCATAGATGTATCACAATTCATCCGCAGCATGAAAGATGGTGGCTTTCTAGTTCATAGATTATAAACAAATAATAAAATATTCGCTAAAACTAATGGAAGTGAAATAGATGATAGTTGGTGCAATTCTTGCAGGTGGTTACGGAAAGAGACTGAAACCAATAACAGACGAAATACCAAAAGTACTTGTGGAGGTAAAAAACAATTTTACCATTATGGATAGACAAATTCTTGATTTCAAGTATCTCGGAATAAAGGATGTATACATACTTTCAGGTCATCTCGGGGAGAAGATTGAGGAGAGATACGGAAAAGTGCACAATGGGATTAGATTCCATTATCTAAAGGAAGAAAAACCCATGGGAACTCTTTTTTCCATTAGAAATCTACTAGAAAAACTTGATGGAGAGGATCTTATACTGCGAAATGGCGACACCATAACAGATATTAATTTCAAACATTTCGCCAGTTTTTCCCAACAATCATCATTCGGTATGGTCATGCTTGTGACAAGGATGAAGAGCCCCTATGGGATAGTAGAAACAAATGGCGATCAGGTTGTTTCTTTCAGGGAAAAACCCGTGCTCGATCACTACATAAACTCTGGATTATATTATATAAAAAACTCCACGAAAGATGTATTCTTTGAGGAATACAATGGAAAGGATGTGGAGATTACTGCATTTCCAGAAATATCCAAGAAAAGGCTTCTTGGAGCATACAAGGAGGATGCTCTGTGGATCGGTGTTGACAGCGAAAAAGAACTGGAGCAGGCGAGAAAGGAGTATAAGGGAAGGGAAGACACTGAGTACGGATACAGGAAGGAAATCTATTCCAATGAAAAAATAAGAATAATGGAGTATCTGGTCAAGGAAGATCATGAGGCAAGTATATCAAAGGAA
>JAJZYV010000138.1 GCA_021797955.1 Thermoplasmata archaeon | reverse complement strand
TATGTAATCGTCAGGATACTGTTTAAGCCAATAATTAATAAAATTAGAGCCTATAAAACCCAATCCTCCAGTGACCAATAGCCTAATGGAAGTCACCTCTCAATACATGCAAATCATTTAAAAACGGTAGTTTAGAATCCTTGGCCGAAACAACTGGATCATGAATGGGCCATTTAATTGAAATAGTAGGATCATTCCACCTAATTCCCGCATCATCCTTTTTACTGAACTCATTAGTGGCCTTATAATAAACATGTGAATCTTTCAAGGCTTGGAATCCATGGGCAAAGCCAGGCGGGATCCAAAGCATTGCTCCATTTTGTTCACTTAAAATTACACCGACCCATTTTGAAAAAGTTTTGGAATTTGGTCGGATATCGACTGCAACGTCAAATATTTCTCCTGAAATAACCGAGACAAGCTTACCCTGCTCATTCGGGTATTTTTGAAAATGTAGCCCCCTAATAACCCCGCTTTTCGAGAATGAATGATTGTCCTGATTGAAACTAAAATCGATTCCTGTTTTAATAAATTCACTTTTTTTAAAGGATTCCATGAAATAGCCCCTCATGTCTGGGAAAATTTTTGGGTCAATCTTTATCACACCAGGTAGTTCTGTCTGAGTGAAGGTGAATGGCATAATACTGTAATGTCATCGAGGTTTAAGAAAGATTACCTGAGCTCTATAAATTAGAAATTGTATTATCAAAACACTGCAGATTCGATTCATAAGAATAAAAATCAAAATTAATAATTTTTTTGGCGACAGAAATATCCAATGAACTATCAAAGGGGCGAACAGCTTTCATTGAATCTAATTTATCTACTTTATTAATAAGGGTTGCGTCCAACCTATATTTCCGAGCCAGTTGTAATGCTAGGTCCATCCTTGAAGTTCTAATACCTCCAACATTGTATAATCCAAACATATCATCATCGATCAGCAACTTTATCGCTAAAGCAAGATTTTCAGCATGTATTGGAGAGTAATATCCATCAAGCACATTCACGTTTTTATGATCTTTAAGATTCTTATAAACATAAATGGGAAAATTATTCTTAGAACCGTATATGCCAGATGTTCTCACTACTATGGAATTCTCATAACTCTGTGCGAAAGTTTCGCCTATCAGTTTAGAGATGCCGTAGTAATTAAGAGGATTGGGCACATCTAATTCCTTATAGTAACCTTTAACACCATCAAAAATGTAATCTGTAGAAATATGTACTAAATTTGCTTCTATTTTTATAGATGCCTTGACTATGCTTTTAACTGCAAGGCTATTAACCGAATAAGCAATTTCTTTCTTAGTTTCGCACATATCCACGTTTGTGAAGGCCGCTGCATTAATAATCCATTTAACTTTTGAGTTTATTATTGTGTTTTCTAGTTTCTTAAGGTCTCTGAAATCAAGAAAATTAGGGCCATCGGGTGAGTGATAATAACATACTGCGCCAGGATATAATTTGCGTAGCTCTGATCCAAGCTGCCCTCCAGAGCCTAGGATCATTACATCATTGTCAGAATTATAATTCAAGCTTAGAATCACGCCCTAATACTAATTTGAAAGCTTTTGGCTTCGTCTTTGAACTCATAATCTTTGTGTTTGGTCCTATAAGACTATCAGCAATCCTTACTGTATCTGAAACGTCAAGGCTGCTTGAGTCCATTACAACAGAGTTTCCGACCTCTATATTCCTCAACAAACAATTTGAACCAATGCTTGAATACGGCCCGACATAGGTATTTTCAAGAACTGTGTTCGACCCAATATAGCAAGGGCCAAGAATTCTGGTACTACCATTTATCTTCACATTATCACCCATTTTCACCTTGCCTTGTATAGTTCCAGCGTGGATTTGCTTTGTTGTAACTTGTTCAATTTTTTCAAGGACCATTCTATTGCAATCAAGGAACTCCTCTACTGTTCCCGTATCTTTCCACCATCCCTCGATGATGGCATAACCTAACTTCATCCCTTTATCTAGCATTAATTGAAAGGCTTCTGTTATCTCTAGTTCATTTCTCCAGGAAGGTTTTAGTTGTTTTATTATTGGAAATATGTTTTGTCTAAGGAAATATGCTCCAGTAACAGCAAGATTAGACTTTGGATTTTTGGGTTTTTCCTCCATATTAATAATTCTTCCTTCTGAAACAGTTGCAATTCCAAATTGAGAAGGATTATCAACCTTGGTAAGTGCAACTAGTGCATCCGATTCAGAGGTTTTGAACTCTTGATCCAATGACTTTAAGCCATTCTGGAAATAATTGTCTCCCAAGACAACTACAAAGTCGTCTCCGCCTACAAAATCTCTAGTCAGGCCTATCGCTTGGGCGATTCCCAAAGGCTTTTCTTGGAAAGTATAAGAAATATTGACATTCCATTTTGATCCATCAGAATAATATCCTCTAACCTCATTTTGTCCAACATCACCAACAATTATGTTTATATCAGTTATTCCCAATTCTATAAGGTTCAGCAAGGCATATTCACTTACTGGTTTTCCAGCAATAGGAAGTAATTGTTTGACGTCTGTGTAAGTCAGTGGCCGTAATCGCGTACCAGAACCACCATGCAAAATTATACCTTTCATAGTCCAATACGGAGATACTAGTAAACAATATCTAATTTATCGCTGAATTAAAACTTTATTATCTCTCATTTCAATAAAGTAGACCATAAGGTGCGACTGAAACAACATGATCGAACTTAGTTCTAAATCTGATGATGGGGATTTAAGATCCAGTGATAAAAAATCTCCTAACAACCTTTCAGATAAAAAAAACTTTGATATTTCTATCTTGGTCGCATCGGTGGTAATCGTTTTTGTTTATTGGTCTTTAATTTCATTATTAAAGTATTTCTATTTTTTGGCAACTGTATTTGATCTGGGTATAAACATGCAGAATCTATGGAGTATTACTCATAGCAATTGGACACTTTATAAATTTCTTTTTCAGTTCAATTATCAGGGCATAGCCTTTCTTCTTTTTCCTTTGCAATACGGAGGTTATACAGCACTGTTAATATTCCAATCATTTTTAATCAGCACAGGAGCGGTTGCTATTTACTATATTTCATTAATTAAAGGAATTGATAGCCGAAGTTCTTTATTTATATCCGTTGCTTATTTGCTTTATTTTCCTGTTTCAGGAATGACCTGGTTTGATTTTCACTTTCAGTCTCTTTTTGTTCCACTGTTTTTATTTGCATACCTAGCTTATATTAAAGAAAAGTATTTGGTATCGTCGATAATATTTCTAATTTCCGGCATAGTAAGATTTCCATATGCTATTTTCCCGCTGATGTTTTGGACCATTTCGTTATTTCTAGACTATAAACAAAAACATGGTCGAGGGTTTACTTACTTTGCCACTGGTAATATACTCCTGTATATATTGATTCTATTGTCATCATATTTTATGCTTCGAAATGGCTATATTGAAACACACGCAACAGCAATAATCAATCCATTTTACAATCTTCCTATTAAGTTAATAACTATATTAGTATTGTTAGCACCAGTACTTTTTATACCGGTTCTTTCGGTAAGATGGTATATATTCATGGGACCATTTGCTTATCTGTTATTTTTTGCAAATAATCCTGTTTACGAATTTCCATGGGTCTTCATGCTTCAATATTCAGCTTCTTTTATACCATTTGTTTTCTTGGCGCTGATTGAATCTTTGAACAAGGAAGGCAGATCTAACTTTGGACATAGTAATCTCAAAAAATTAAATGCAAAACTCAGAAATCTACTTAAAGGAATAAAGTTCCAGAAGAAGAGTATAAGAAGAGTATCCGGTTTAATTTTGGCCGCCGCGGTTTGTTGTGCAATTATCTATCAAGCAATAGGTCCAATTGCTATTCTTGATCGAGATGGTATAACTATTGGATCAATCACGCAATTTAATGGAGTCGAACTAGAGCAGTTCAGCGCCATTAAATCTTTGATTCCCAAAAACTGTTCATTTGTCCTGATTCAAAATAATTTACCACAATTCCTTCCAGGACCCGCGGGTAATGATATACGCGTACCGGGTTACATTGGTCCTAATATTACTATGGGTGACATCACTAATAATACTTTTCCCTGGATCTTTGACTCATTTAGATCCGTAACCCCCATTAATTATGTGATAGGTGATTTGATCTCATTCCAGTGGTATAACCAAAGCCTGGTCAAAGGTTTCCCTGGAATGTCTAATATCACTGCTCTCTTTCTTTCCTCTGGGTACTATGGTTTGCTTGGAATTGAAGGACCATTCTTCGTTTTGGAGCGCGGATACACTGGAAATCCAATAGTTTACCAGCCGGGTGCAGTTTAGCAAATAGTTTGATTTATTCAATTTGTATTGAATCAAAAGGTGAATTTGAGAGACCATTACCTTCTTATAAATTCATGGTTTATTTTGTACCAGGTACTTGATCCCAGGTATAATACTTACTCCTTCCAAAAAAAAGTTCTTTAGTGTACGAGTATATGTGAGCACTTGATTCAATAAGCAGGAACACGAAAAGTGCGTAGATATTCACTTTTCTTTTTATAATGGTTTTGAAAATTGCATGTCCAGTTATCTTTATAGATTGGGTTGGGGAATGAAGCCCTGTTTCTTTAGCATAATGCCTTTGGGTATTAATACTGCGTATGCGCTGAAGTAATAAGGCCCTGATTGAATCAGGGGGATTTATTGATATTAATCCCTCATCAACATACAGTGCCTTATAACCTTTAGAAATTATGTGATTTTGTAAAGTTATGTCCTCTATTTCAAAACCTTTAGGTAATGTACCAGATGTCCTCTTGAAAGCCTGAATATTTGTAGTCTTTGGGGAAATACAACTAACTTCATTGTGTATGGTATATTCGGTTTTGGTAACCATATTGACGAACTTATTCCGACCACTATTTATAAGTATTTTACAGCCAGTTATCCCAATTGATCTGTCTGATAATGGGGCAATTAATCTTTCAATAACTCCTTCTTTTAAAGTGACGTCAGCATCTATTCTAACTATGTAATCTCCCTTCGACTCGTCTATTAATCTTAATAATGAATTGTAAATTCCATCTCTACTTCCAACATCAATTATCCTTACGATAGGGTATTTTTTGCTTAAATCTGTAATTATTGCCTTAGTTTTATCAGTGCTTCCCGAAACCTCTACAATTATTTCCAGAAGTAAGGCAGAGTGAATATCTTGCTTTAAGATATTTAGCAATAACTTTTCAATATTCCTTTCTTCATTGTAGGCTGGAATACAAACACTAAGTTTCGGATCACGCATTATCTGGCCAACTAACTCTGGTGAATCTAATCTCGTGTCAGTCTTAATTATATTCAAGCAATTCCGACATTAGGTAACATATTTATAAACTTTCTTGAGGGTTAAAGTCATTCTCTAGATAGACCCATCTTGTTTCAACTGCCATTTAGATCAGATTTATATATTCCTGCTTCAATGAGTCCAAAATACTGATTATAATCCTGATTTTCGTTTACTATAGGGATTTCTGATTCGATTCCAATCATTACATATAGACATAATGAATTAGAATTTTTGAATAAATTTTGGCATTTTAAGAAGTATGGAAACCGAGTTTCAGATTTGAAGGGTATAAAAACTGATATATGATTAGACTGAGATAATTGATTTCTTCCCTGAAGAAATGCTGCAGCACATGTGAGTGTGATAAGTATGTATAGCATAGCTATGGATGTTGGGAAATACCGTACTTACGGTATAGTTGAAAGAGATGGCAAGATAACAAAGGAAG
>JAJZYV010000137.1 GCA_021797955.1 Thermoplasmata archaeon | reverse complement strand
AAGAAGAAAAATATATTTCAGAACAGAAAATAAAGCTAAACCTTTTCGCCGAGGATGTTGAACAACTTTATTTAAATTCAATGAATAAACTTGAGATCCTTCTTAACGGTGAATAATCGGTAGGTGAAGATATGGATTTTCCGACATTGGAAGATATAAAAAATGCAAGAGAGTTCCTCTCAGGGAAAATAGAAAAAACTCCAGTTCTTTATTCAAAGACCTTTTCAGATATGTTTCACGCCCCTATATATTTGAAACTTGAGAATTTTCAAAAAACTGGGTCCTTCAAATCAAGAGGCGCTCTATATAAGATGTCAAGTCTTTCGGAAATGGAAAGAAAAGCGGGAGTTGTTGCATGCAGCGCAGGAAACCATGCGCAAGGAGTAGCCTTTGCAGCCAAGCAAAGCGGAATATCATCCAAAATAGTTATGCCAACTTACACAATCAGTGCTAAGATAAACGCAGTAAGAAATTATGGAGCGGAGATTGTACTAAAGGGGGAAAGTTACGCAGAGGCTTTCAGGGAAGCCAAAAAATTGGCCTTGGAAGAAAACCGAACATTCGTAGATGGGTTCAATGACAGGTATATCGTAGCAGGTCAGGGAACCGTTGGCCTGGAGATTATTGATGAAGTGCCGCAGGTCCGGCACCTGATTGTTCCACTGGGAGGGGGCGGTCTTATTTCAGGTATTTCAATGGCTGTTAAAGATTCCGGGTCCATTGCAAAGGTGCATGGTGTCCAAAGTGAGAATTGCGACGCAGTAATTCAGGCACTTTCAGGAGGGCCAATCATAGGTTCTAAAGGATTTACAATAGCTGATGGAATTGCTGTTGGCAACCCAGGCGACATGAACTTAGAACTTATTAAAAAATACGTGGATAATGTAGTTAGCGTAAATGACGAACAGATGGCTTATGCATTATTCAAGCTCCTCGAAAGGCAGAAAATTGTAGCAGAGGCTTCTGCAGCCGCGCCACTGGCCGCTCTAATGTCAGGTAATATTGATGTGAAAGGCGAACCAACTGTTCTGGTAATATCGGGGGGAAATATTGACCTGCTCCTTCTGTCCAAGATCATCTATAAGAGCATGGAGGTCGACATGGGGTTAGTCAGAATAGAATGCAAAATTCCCGATAGGCCAGGCACGCTCCAGAAAATAACAACCTCCATTTCTTCCTCCGGAGCTAATATATTTCACGCGGAAGTGGATAATTTATCACAGGATACGCCGATAGGATTTCAAAGCATCAGGTTCAGCGTAAACGTTAGAGACAGGGAACACCTTGAAATTCTTTTGGACAAATTAAAAGAAGTTGGTTACAGGTTTCACGTTGTATCTGATTGAAATCACATTTATCCAGAGTATCAGACAAGCAATTGTTTCAAGCCAATATAATGATTTTAGAATTTACTGATGACAGTTACGACATCTTCATCCGTAACTTCATAGTCCAGACCAACTCTCATATCTCTTATTTTCGCTCCTTCGCTTGTTATAATCGCATATCGGAAAGAGTCAATCATCTCTCTGCTGATTTTTCTGCAAACATCTCTTATGGAAGAACCCTGTCTTAAAACCAGAGGCCTTTCAAAATCTGTTACGCCTGACTTGTTTCTGAGATATACTCTAACCAAGTTTAGCCTCTGATACATGGACTCCTTTAGCTGATTAATTCCGAGTTTTGAAGAGGCAGAGACAGTCAGCACGTCTCCATACTTCCCCATTTCCTTAATCTTATCGGAATTGTGTGGCATATCTATCTTGTTAACAACTACTATAGCAGGAATATAAACAACATTCCCTCTGAAAAAATCAATCAAATCATCATCACTCAAGTTCTCTCTTATGTATAACTCCATATTCGTGATCTTGAACTCCTTCGCGATTGCCTTAATTCTATCCTCATCTATCTCCAGAGATCTTGGCTTCCTTATTTTAATTCCACCGGTGTTTTTCTTTTTCATTGAAATATTCTTTCGTTCCCTGTTTACAACAATTCCGGACTTTCGCAGTTCCTCCAGTATTCTATCTATTCCCTTGCATTCCACATCAGTAATAAGAAGGATTAGCTCTACAGCCCTTACCATGCTCAGAACTTCTCGGCCCCTCCCTGACCCAAGTGCTGCATTATCTATAATCCCTGGAAGATCGAGAATCTGTATCTGGGTTCCCTTATACTTCAACGTACCCGGTATAACTTTTAGTGTAGTAAATGCAAAATTTCCAACCTCACTTTCAGTTCCGGTTATTGCATTGAGTAAACTGCTCTTCCCCACATTTGGATAACCCACCAAAGCCACTGAAGCATCACCTGATTTTGGGACAGAAAATCCACTTCCACCTCCTGAATGGCCGGCTTTTTCTGCATCTATCTGAAGTTTTGCCATTTTGGCTTTTAACATTCCAATATGAGCTTCGGTTGCTTTGTTGTATTTTGTTCTGTGGATCTCGTCTTCAATTTCCTTGATCCTATCTTCAATAGTTGTCAATTGGTTCTGAACCTCTTATGCGACAAAGAGTGAAATGAATTAGCCTTTTAATTTTTTCAGTACTGCTATCTTTTTCACCTGCTAATTGTACTGTCTCTTATTTTTCCTATGGATATTATTTTGATCCTTTTTCCGGTCAGCTCTTCTATTTTTTCAATGTATAACCTCATGTTTATAGGAAGCGAATCGTATCCATTTCTGACCATATCTGCAATTTCATAGTCAGTCAGGGCTCCCCAACTTTCCATTTCGATATATTCCGGTTTTGCGATCTTTCTGTTGGTCAACACCTCCATCGGATTATCAACTCCTTCACCGTAAGAAGTGCAAATTTTTATCTTTTTAAATGTTCCTAGCACATCTAATTTAGTCAGTGAGATTTCATCAGCATCGTTCAGCTCAGAGGCATACTTCACAAGCGGTATATCCAACCATCCAACACGTCTTGGCCTTCCAGTTGTTGTTCCATATTCCCCACCAGCTTCCCGCAATCGGTCCGCATCTTCTCCATGCAGCTCCGTTGGAAATGGGCCTTCTCCAACTCTTGAAGTATATGATTTCACAACTCCTATTATTCTGTTAATCTTCCTCAGTGAAACCCCAGACCCTGTATGAACACCCCCAGATATGGTGTTGGAAGAAGTTACATAAGGATATGACCCGAAGTCAATGTCAAGCATTGTTCCGTGTCCGCCTTCGAAAACCATCTCCTTATTTTCACGAACCATGGAATGGAGAATAATCTCAGTTCGTTTAACGTATTTACCTAAGATGGGCCAATACTTAGATAGTTCATCAGCTAATTCATCCAATCTGGTATTATTTACATATTCTGTTCTTTCCAGTTCGGATCTTCTCATTTTTGATATTAGGTAAAGTTTGTCTCTAATTTTCTCTTTGTTTTCCAGATCTTCCATCCTTATTCCGTTTCTTGAGTATTTCTCTTCATAAGTTGGTCCTATTCCGTGAGACGTAGTGCCTATTTTGCTCGCGCCCCGCATTTCTTCCTGGGCTTTATCCATCTCCTTATGCATCTTAGTAACAATGTTTGCTGCTGAACTTATGTAAATATTCAAGTTTGGATTCTCTGCCTTTATGGAATCAATTTCCTTGACCAACGCTTCAGGATCAATCACCATACCATTCCCAAGAACTATACATTGAGCTCTAAGTGAACCTGCCGGCAAAAGGTGAAACTTGAAGGTTCCCTTGGCTGTAACCACGGTATGTCCAGCATTGGTTCCCCCATTGTATCTTATTAAAATTGAACTTTCTCCTGAAATAAAGTCAGTTATCTTTCCCTTGCCCTCATCACCAAATTGTAAACCAAGAACGAGACTCCTCATTGTTTTTCAATGACATTTACTTCAAATATTAATTACCTTTGCTAGTTTATGCTATCCGGTTATGTGATCGATTGAACAAATAGTGATCCAGGTAGAACCCACACGTCTAACTTAAAACATGGAAATTTTGCTCTCAGGAACTATCAATGTAACAGTAATTACGTCCACTCTTTGCCAAAAGGGATGGAAGAATGCGGATTTACTAAAAGTACATGATCTTAAGATACTGGCGAGGGAATCCTTAAACTCGTAGGATATTGCAACTTTAACCCATTAATCAAAAACAGTTTATGTGAAGTTGCGATTTAGACCCATGGCGTATATAACAGTAGATGATAATAAAAAAATAACGGTGCCCGACAGGGTCACTCTTGGATATATTGAAGGTGACGGGATAGGTCCGGACATCACAAAAGCAATGATTGACACTGTAAACGCCTCCATCGAAGTAGCCTATAATGGAGATAGAAGTGTGGAATGGGAAAAAATTTTAGCCGGAGAAGAAGCATTTGAAAAAACAGGTGAACACTTTCCGAAGGAATCACAGAAACAGGTAGAAAAGTGTATTGTATCGATAAAGGGACCTCTGACCACCCCTGTAGGACAGGGCTTTCGAAGCCTCAATGTCACTCTGAGACAACAATTCGACCTATATGCCAATATTAGACCGGTGAGATATTTTCCAGGCGTGCCGTCACCTATGGTTCATCCGGAATACATGGATATGGTCGTATTTAGGGAAAATACCGAAGATGTTTATGCAGGTATAGAATGGAAATATGATTCTGAACAGGCTAAGAAAGTGAGAGAGTTTCTCTCAAGGGAGTTTGGGGTAAGTCTAAGTGATGACACTGGTGTTGGGATTAAACCCATTGGGAAGTTTAAGAGTCAGAGACTTGTAAGAAAGGCAATACAGTATGCTATAGCGAACAACAGAAAGAGTGTTACTCTGATGCATAAGGGAAATATAATGAAATACACTGAGGGGGCTTTCAAGGAATGGGGATATGAATTGGCTAGAACAGAATTCCCAAATCAGACAGTGACGGAAGAGGAATACCTGCAAAATCCTGATGCACTTTCTGGCAGGGTAATCCTAAAGGACAGGATAGCAGATAACATGTTTCAACAGGCACTGACAAGAACGTCGGATTATGATGTAATAGCGACTCCAAATCTGAATGGGGACTATATTTCAGATGCACTTGCAGCACAGGTGGGTGGGATTGGAATTGCCCCCGGTGGTAACATGGGAGACGTTTATGCAGTCTTTGAAGCTGTCCATGGAACTGCTCCAAAGTACGCTGGAATGGACATAGCTAACCCAACATCACTAATACTTTCAGCAGTAATGATGCTGAGGCACATTGGATGGAAAGAATCAGCCGATATACTGGACAATGCAGTGACACTCTGTTACAGAGATCAGAAGGTGACACAGGATCTTGCAAGAATTTTAAACATCAGAGCACTAAAATGCTCCGAATTTGCAGATGAAATTATCAAAAGAATGAAAAAGGAATAACCGTTTTTCTCATTCTATTTATAAAGATTTCAGTAAAGAGCTACTATCTTCCAGATCTTTAAATATTATTGCATTTGCCCCCTCCTGCTCATTTATGTACTGAACCTTGGAGAAACTATCAGTAAATATATTTAAAAACATCCTATCTTTGAATTTTGTTGAAATGTTTACGGCATCTGACAGATTGGAATAATGCATTATTGCAATCACGGGACCACAAATATGGTTCATTTCTCCAATTTCATCACCGTACTGATTGACTAAAAGATGCACACCCTCGTTCAGTCCTTCTACATAATCAAAGCCATTTTCCAGTAATCTTTTTACAGATTCCCTGGAGTGATCGGCATCTTCCTTGCAATTGAAATAATTTATGTCGCCATTAATCCCGTAACCATGTTTGATATCTCTCTTCAAATATTCAACGACCCTATTCTTAAAAAACAGAAAATCCTTGTCATTAACTAAA
>JAJZYV010000136.1 GCA_021797955.1 Thermoplasmata archaeon | reverse complement strand
CATTATAGAGTAACCAAGGATAGAGGGGAACATCCTTGCCCTTGTTCATATCTGCGTTCTGACATACAGAGGCTGCATAAATGGCTTTGAATGCATAGATGCCTTCTCAACTACATACTTCTGCCTGTATATTCTCAGTATACCCTCAGAGCCCATTTTTGTGTTTGTGAAAAGCACGAAGTAACCTATCCTGTTCCTTCTGGTCCGAATTGCATTAAGCTTCAGCCCGTATCCGAATGGTTTTCTAGATGATCTGATCTCAATGTATTTCAGCATCTTACCGGCGGCTGTCACAGACCTGATCATGTCCCGCTCGCTGTTGAATTCCTGATCCTGGATTTCATGAAGTCCTCTTTCCATGTCCGATATCCTGGAATAGAAAGCCTGCACCTTCTCCGCCCTCAGCTTTGTGGAGAAAAATACAATGTACCTAGTTCCCTTTACGCTGTGATCCATGAGGAATATTGTATCGTTACCAGAAGGAATGTAGTTCCTGTGATTCTCTATTCCTCTAGATTTTGAAAGAAGATCCATATACAGGCTCACCGTTGCAGGCACGGCACCCATCAAGCAGTATTTTCTCAGGTCAAGAATGTTCTTTCTGGAAAGGAATCCTCTATTCATTATGATCATTATTGATGCTATGCCGAAATCCTCTTAGAACCTGAGGATTATATATGGTGTTGAATCAAGCACCTTGCGTGCAGTGATCATGTTCCTGGGTTTATACACTGTTGCTTCATTATCCTTTATGATCTCTTCTCCCTTCCATGCAGGTAAGTATCGAGAGGCAGACGAGATAGGTATATTTTAATATCTATAGAAAAACAAATATATTGTTCCAGCGTGTAACCTTTGATTGAAAACTCAAAGTAGGAGTTCAAATAATTCTATTCGGGAGAAATACGTCATTACCTGGAACAAAATATCACTTTATTCACTAATTATTTCAATTGCCTCTCTTATTTTTGGCTACTCATTTTTCAGGTTATTTCCATCAACCTTTAACTACCAAATATATTTTCTTATTTTGACGGAGACCATTCTGACTATAATTTCACTAATTAGTATCTTCAGGTTACGTAAAGGTCTTAATAGTAATACTGCCGACAGCTCTACACCACTAGCTGAAGAAACAGAAAAAACACCAAATTTAAGAATTTTTTCCAGAAAAAACCTACAATATATCTTTCAGGTTATAGTTAGCCTATCTCTCTTTGAAGGGACTGTCTATCTACTAACCTCTGAATCTGGGACTTTGATTTTCTCACCATTCTCAATAATCCTAAAAGAACCTATTGAGTTTCTAAAGTATATTATTTTACTGGTTGTTGTAGCCCAATTTTTTATAGGAGGATCATACCAACTCGAAATAATAGGCAATGATGAGGAAAGTTCTTCCTATTTTGTCACAAATTTTATTTTACTACTAGGGGAGAGCCTAACACTCTTAGCAATGGCACTAGCCGTGCGAGGATCAAACCCAGTTTTCTTCTTGTCATGGTACTTTGCATTGCTCATCATAGATCAACTCTGGATTTATCTCGTAGTTTTACCCATGAATAGTGGACAGGTTCTCAAGATCAAAAATGCGGTCGGATTTATTATTAGGTTTACGAAGTTACCATTAATATCTAATTTCAATAACGATAATTTAAAAGAGAAAAGAAAACAAAATATAGACCTAAACCACGATGAAAAAACTTTCACATATGCTTTTTGGGTTATAGAAAACTGGCAAATAATTTCAATTCTGGTATTAGTTGAATTGACGCGACATTCATATGTGGATCAAGCTGCTGTTTTTGATATTTTCCAAATATTTTTTGTCTTTATAGTAACCTCTTTTGCTTTCATTCTCAACATGCGTTTCATATCTAGGTTGGAACTAAAAGTCAAGTAGCAGAAATCACGAAACGGTATAGTGTTGTCTATTTTCGGCTTCTTCCTCTAAATAGGACAAAGCGGCCTTAAGATCATTAAAAATTCTCCCTTCTGAAAGTGATATAAAGGTTTCAATTTGCAGGTTAACTCTGAGATAACTGGAGTCGCCAACAGATCGAAAGTCTCCACGATATGCTATAACTTTCTTCCCTTTTGCAAACGCATATCCTATTTCACTTGAGACCCCGCTATCCACATCTGATCCATCTACCACGGCAAAAACGATGTCACAAGAATCAATATCGTGAATATTTTTTGTTCCAATCCTAACTGAAGACTCAAAGGTAAGGTCTTCAATCTGTTTTGTCAAATCATTAGTTTCTAACCCGTGTAAATACTCCCATGGATTAATAATTTCAAACAAAGAGTTTTTTATCTTAGGAATAAGAGCATTAAAGAGAAAATATCTGCCAGCCTCGGAAAAGCCAAGGGCACTAGCTAAATACACCCTAATTTTTTTGTGTTCTTCTGGATTATTTTTTTGATTCAGCATTTTTCCACGTTGAAGAGTTAAAATAAGTATATTAAAACAACAGTTAGAAAATTTTTTAAATATCAAAAACACGGAATCCTGTCATGCATGCAGATAACAAATAATCCTATTGTCCTGGTATATAGTTGGCCTCCAGTAAGCCTGGATGTGTAATAGACGATTTCGAAAAATAAATTCACTGTTTGCTTCTCTATCGCCAGAATTGATTGTAAATAGGGCATCGTAAACAGGTCTAAGTAACTCATTTTCTGGGCCCAGAGACTGTTTAAAAATCAAATATTTATCCATGGAATTAGATTTGTGCTTAACAATAATTCTAAATCTTTCGCCTATAAAATAGCCTTCGATGAACTCCCCGTTGAGTATCTTAAAGTCTAATAAAAGGCGACGAAACATGGCGTCTAACGAAACATTATAATCGGTTGCGATCTTTTCGATATTAAGTAAATTGTTGGAGATACGTGTGTCTTTGTATAGCGATTGTTTTGGCATCAAAATCATTCTTCCTATTTCAAAAGCATACCCTTCCTCAACCCAAACGCTTCTGTTTATCTGATTATATCCGCGCTTGGGAACTTTTTCTCCCAGGTCATAAAAATAAGTATGTCCTAACTCATGGCTGATATTCAGCCTCATTCTTATGTTTGAAATTTTCTTTTTAACTAATATCTTAAATCCATCAATTACAGGTACTAACAGTGACTCCTGATAATAATCTTTTGAAAGTTCTTCTATAGATAAGATCTTATAATAAGAAAATAGGTCGGATGGATCGAATGGGGGTTTTGATTTTCCTAAAAAATTAAACTCAGACCATATTTTGTCTTCGATCTCATTCTTCAAAATCAGTCTATATTCACTTGCCCTCTTTTTATCTATACCATTAAAATCCGAAATTTCCAATAATCTAGAAAAGAGAAATTTTTCAGCCGACGAAATAAAATATACCATATTATACTGTACTATTTTTGCCGCTTTTACGCGAGTTTCTTAATTCTTCGTACTTGTTGTAATTAAATGCAGTATTTGAGGGCCTAGCTGACACTTCAGGACTTATTTCCCTGAGTCCAGGTTTAGGATCAACATAATTCTCTATTATCTGCTCTATCATGTGATCATCTAAAGGAGTTTCATCAAGATGAGTCTGCATATATTTTTTTTCAAATTTACATGCTTTTAACATTAGTTGTGGGAGAGAATATTTATTTAAAGCTTTAACTGAGGAACTTTTGCATTCGTTTGGGATTTTAATAATCGACGTTAGCGCGTCAATGACTTTTAATATTTTATATTGTGAAACATCTCTGGATACAAAGACGTGAAACCTCCACAATTTATTGTATTTCTCTTGAATTGAACTTTCCACTTCATATTTGATAGTAATGTCTGTGATTACTGAATCAAACGGGCCAATATTTTTAGTAGAAGGGTGCTGACCAATCTGCACGATTGTCTTCAGTGGCTTTATTCCTACTTCCGCAGGCTTTGGGGGGCAATACACTGATACTGTTCCTTCCTCGCCTATGAGCCCCTCCAGGTATCTTTCTAAAAGATTTCTCATGAAGGGGTCCTGGAAAATAGACACAATATTATCTTTCAGGTAAAATTCATCCTGAAACTGCCCATTTTGAGCGTTATTATCGAATTCAAATTCATAAACCGGTTTAAAGAGTTTCCTTGCCCTTAAATCGTTGATTAATTTTGTGCAACGATTGTTGCTATTTTTCGAAAGCATTACTAATAATTCCTCATCCCCCATGTTACGTTTTATCAGATTAACAGCATCCAGGTCATCCTGAAGTTTGTTCGTTCTAGAAGAACTGCGTTGGTAATTAAATTCATATACTGCCGACAGCAACATAGATGAAGTGACCTTTTTGGCATGATGTTCGTATACTTTTTCCGCAAGTGAATAGCGCAGTCTTAATAGATTTATAAATTCACTTAAGATGTCTCTCCTCAAATCTCCAGAACCTGGTTTGAAAAGTCTCAATATCACACGCTTACTACCATCATAATCCCCTATATCTAAGTAATTCAGGATTCTCTCGTCATACTGACTGTGTAAGCCCGTAAAGAAAAGATCTCTCTTTAGGTAGTCTAATAAATCAGCACATAAGGTGTTACCAACAATGTCACAAACAAATCCCGGTATACTAAATTTGGGCATACTGAGTTTAGTCGACAGGATTGAAATATCGTGTTTTTCTATTGAGGTTAGTATGGCGGCCAATATCTTACATAATTTATCAGCTGCCGAATTTATTTCATCTACGGACGTCTGACTTGAATTTTTGTTATCTTCTCTGAACTTATCATTAATGAAACTGACTAACTCAGATTGCTTTCCGGATTTTACTTTACTCTTAAAGTATTCTGTAAAAGTCACAAATAGTTCGCTGGTTTGCCCAAGGAGAAAGGCAGTTCTCTGATCGTCAGTCCATTGAGATTTATGATCTCCTATCTTTTTATTTATGGAATTAATGTTTTGGATAATTTCAGCAAAGTCTTCGTCTTTTCTTACGGTCGTCGGAACATCATCATGATTATACGAATCGTAAATGTTTCCTTCATCTTCTATAGTGTGACCAAACGGGATGTGTGCCAAATCATGGATCAAGGCTGTAATCCTAATTAAAAATATCCAAACATCCTCAATTATGGGTTTATAGCTTTGGCTTGCTGGATTTTCAAAATTATCATTTTGAAAAGAATTTGAATTTATAGCATTAATTATTTTTTGTGCAGTATACAGTGTACCCAAGCTATGCTCAAATCTTGTGTGATGTGCCCCGGGGTACACAAGATAGGTGGTACCTAGCTGTTTGATTTTTCTTAGTCGCTGAAAAGTAAGAGTGTCAATAATCATCACCTCAAGTTGAGTTAAAATTATGTCACCCCATACTGGATCCCTAAATGTTTTTGCTTGTCTCAGTGCTTCTTTAGGAAATACTGTAGTAGACGGTTGGTCTTTTGAATTGTTTTCTGACCCCACAATTATATAATTCAATAATATATTTATATTTTTGTGAGATTTAAGCATTCCAAATCTGTTGTAACGATAAATCTCTAAAGGAAAACATTTTTTTAACCTTAGTCCCTATCAACTATTAATGATTGCTTTAATTCTTGCAGCTGGCAAAGGCACAAGATTGCGCCCTCTATCATATTTCATTCCAAAAATCCTGCTTCCAGTCCGGGGAGAACCAGTCCTGTCACATTTATTGACTAACCTTGAGGGTATTGAACTTGAAACAATCTACATTGTTGCATCTGAAAACATTGAAATTATAAACAATTATCTTGAGAAAACCAATCAGGACAATGTCAAGGTCATTAAGGGACTTGGATGGGAGACTGGAGGAGATCTTTCGCTTGCGATTGAAGAGGCCAATATAACT
>JAJZYV010000135.1 GCA_021797955.1 Thermoplasmata archaeon | reverse complement strand
GCATGGGATCAACAGTTAAATTATTTCGCTAGCATTTTCCAACAATTTTTGATATATCTGCACAATGTTGTATAACATAGGTTATACAATGTTGGTGAAGGGAATAATTTAATTGATTTAATTTCTTTACCGAGCAAATGGTTACTGAAAACGACAAGGAAAAGCGTGAAAAGATCCTCGAACTTGTTGCCTCGTATGTAGAATCAAAACCTGTTGAAAAGTTCCTTCCCGGTAAAACATGGATTAGATATGCCGGTAGGGTTTTTGATGCCGACGAATACGTTTCACTCGTCGATGCTGCCCTTGATGGGTGGATAACCGCCGGCAAATACAGCGAAGAATTTGAATATCAATTTTCGAAATATCTTGGGGTATATTCTTCTATGATTGTTAACTCCGGGTCGTCCGCCAATTTGATTGCCATGTCTTCATTGACCTCACCTTCCCTTGGGAAGGACAGACTGATGCCAGGCGAAGAGGTTATAACAGTGGCTGCTGGTTTTCCAACAACCGTTAATCCTATTGTTCAAAATGGTGCAGTGCCTGTTTTTGTGGACGTACAAGAGGATACATATAATATAAATGTCGACGAAATAAAAGATGCCATTTCTGAAAAAACCAAAGCGATAATGGTGGCTCATACCCTAGGAAATCCATTTGACGTTGACAGTATACTCAGGATTGCGAAAGATAACAATCTGTATTTAGTGGAGGATAACTGCGATGCTCTGGGATCAACGTATAAAGGAAGGATGACTGGGACGTTCGGAGATTTTTCAACTGTAAGCTTTTATCCGGCCCATCACATAACGATGGGAGAAGGCGGAGCCGTTAATACAAATAAACCAGATCTTGCAAGGATTGCAAGATCATTCAGGGACTGGGGACGGGACTGCTATTGTGAAACAGGGGCATCAGACAGCTGCGGAATGAGGTTTACACAGAAGTTCGGAGAGTTGCCATTAGGATATGACCATAAATATGTTTACTCGCACATAGGTTACAACTTGAAGGCCACAGATCTCCAGGCAGCCGTAGGCGTTGCGCAGTTGAAAAAACTAGGTACTTTTATTGATCTGAGGAAAAAGAATTTCAAATCACTCTATAACAGGATTAAGCAATACGAAGATTACTTCATTCTTCCCAAGTCATTACCAGGAACTGAACCATCATGGTTCGCATTTCCTTTGACTGTAAGAAAAGATTCTGGGTTTACAAGGAGGGAGATTGTAGAAAGTCTGGAACGAAATAAAATTATGACCAGAACCATATTTGCCGGAAACTTGACTAAACATCCTGCTTATATAGGGGTCAATAAGAGAATTGCATCTTCATTAGAAATTACAGATAACATAATGAATCAGTCTTTCTTTATTGGTGTGTATCCAGGCATTAACGAAGAGATGCTTGAATACATAGGATACACATTCGATGAGATTATGAGGAAGCATAAATGATTACGACCGATGCGGAAATTAAAGTAGAAAGGAAGATTAGTGAGAATCTTTTTCTTCTTTCAGTAAGGCTCAAAAGGTATATGGAATGGATTCCTGGTATGTTTCTTCAATTATCGCTGGAAACCAAGAGCGCAAGTGAACCATGGCTTGATTCCAGGGCATTCAGTTTTGCAAGCTGGGGTAATGAAAATGCAAAAATACTGGTAAGGAGGGAAGGAAACTTTACATCAGAACTCATTTCCAAATCAGAAAGCGGGTTCGGGACTTCTGTAAGGTATCCCTTTGGAAAGTTCTTGCTAAACTCAGGGCGTGATAAGGTCCTTATAGCGGGCGGTGCTGGAATTTCTGTTTTCCTGAGCTATTTAGACTATTTGAATGCAAATGATGGATTACATCAAAATGTGATAATCTTCCACTCATCTAAACGCGAAAGTGAAGGAATGAAGCGCATCTACTGGGACGGTATTCCAGCGAATGTTTATCTAAATCAATTTATAACTCATAAAGCAGAACAAAACTACACAGGACGGTTTTCAATCGGGGACCTTAGCAAACCACTCAACCACATATACAATCCTGAGTACTATATATGCGGTCCCAGTGAATTTAATTCTTACTGGATGGCAATATTGAATAATCTGGGGGTTATTCCAAATGTAGAGCAGTGGGTGAACCAGGAGTCCAACAGATGAAGGTCGTTATACTTGCTGGCGGTTTGGGAACGAGGTTAAGTGAAGAAACCAGTATTCGTCCGAAGCCTATGGTGGAGATAGGAGGAAAACCAATACTGTGGCATATAATGAAAATATATTCAACGCAGGGATTTAATGATTTCATCATATGTTTAGGCTACAAAGGAGACATGATCAAAAAATATTTTTCTGATCTGTATCTGCAATCTAGTGATGTTACAATCGAAACGAAAAGCGGAAAATACGTTGTTCATAAGAATTCGAGTCCAGACTGGAGAGTTAGCTTAATTGAGACCGGAAGCGATACGCTGACAGGTGGAAGGCTTTTGCGGATCAAAACTCTAATCGATGAAGAAACCTTCATGATGACGTATGGTGACGGTGTGTCCAACGTCGATCTAAACAAATTACTTACCTTTCATGCAAAGCACGGTAGAATTGCGACACTTACTGCTGTAAGACCACCTGCCAGATTTGGCGTCCTGAATATTAGTGATACAATGCAGGTAAAATCATTTCACGAAAAACCCGATGGGGATGGAACCTGGATTAATGGTGGTTTCTTCGTTTTAAAGAGGGAGGTCTTCAATTACATAGGAGAGGATGGACCATATTTTGAAGATTATCCTTTAAGAAATCTTTCCAGGGATGGACAACTTTATGCATTTCAGCATCACGGCTTCTGGAGATCAATGGATACCATGAGCGACAAACGATATCTGGAAGATCTGTGGAACAGTGGTAAAGCAGAGTGGAAAATATGGAAGGATTAAAAATACTAATAACCGGCGGAACAGGTTTTATCGGGGCAAATCTTGCCCGTCTTTTTTATTCAAATGGTTATGAAGTTTCCGTAACTCTGAGGGAGGAAAGCAATGTATGGAGAATCCGGGATATTTTAAAAAATTTGACATTAATAAAAACAGACATTACAGATATGCAAAAGGTGGAAGAACTTTTCAGATCAGTAAAGCCTGATATAGTGATAAACACCGCCGCGTTTGGCGGCTACCCATTTGAGAAAGATACAGATCTAATATTCAAGGTTAACTTGAATGCAACAATAAATCTCGTAGAGGCATTTTTGCGTTCCGGTTCTGAAATTTTCATAAACGCCGGATCCAGTTCTGAATATGGCTTAAAAGCAAAACCCATGAATGAAGGGGATTTGCTTGAACCAATTGGAGCATATGCAGTCTCCAAATCCGCATCAACATTGTACTGCAGATCGAGATCGATCGAAACCAAACGTAAAATAGTAACAATGAGACTTTTTTCTCCATACGGATATTTTGAGGAAGCTCATAGGTTGATTCCATATGTCATATATTCTTCCTTAAAACATAAATCTGCAAAATTGAATAATCCATCCAGCGTTCGCGATTTTATATTTATCGAAGATGTCTACCTTGCATATAGTCAACTAATAAAAAAAATAGACAGTGTTGACTCAGGAGAGATATTCAACCTTGGATTCGGAAAAGAATATAGAGTCGAGGAAATTGTAAATATGGTGGAGAAAATATCCGGTGAGAAATTGAACGTTGAATGGCAGTACGGAAATGATAGGGTGGGAGACAGAACAGTTCACTGGGTCGCAGACATAACAAAAATAACAGGCACGTTGCAATGGAAACCGATGTATTCCTTGGAAGATGGTTTATCGTTGACATACTATTGGTTTAAGAAAAACATTTCAAATTATGAGGTGATGGAAAATTCAAAAGCTAGAAAGTTTGGCGAATGAAATACGCGTGGATCTGGTAAGACTGCATAACAGAACACATACTTCACACATTGGTTCTGAATTTTCTTCCTTGGACATTATGGTCGAACTCTTTTTTGATATTATGAATATTACTCCTGAAAATTATTCCTCATTGAACCGGGATCATTTTATTCTAAGTAAGGGACATGCGGCTCCGGCTCTTTACGATATCTTATACAGATCGGGTTTCATTTCAAGAGACTTATTCGAAACATACGGTAAAGAAGGGACTTCACTCTCTGAACATCCCAAGAGGGAAACTCCTGGCATTGATACTGCCACAGGCTCCTTGGGTCATGGTCTTTCCATAGCGGCAGGAATGGCATATGCACTCAAATGTTCCAGTATGCAAGGACGGGTATTTTGTCTTCTTAGCGACGGCGAGTGTCAGGAGGGCTCTACTATTGAGGCTGCTAATTTTTCGGGAAGAATGAAACTTGACAATCTAATAGCGATAATAGATAACAATGGACTACAAGGTTACGAAAGGACTTCAAACATACAGAACATAGCTTCGGTAAAGGATAAATTTGAATCATCACAGTGGTTCGTAGAAGAAATTGATGGCCATAATTTTAAGAACATGAGGTCCAGTCTGTCAGCAATTCCGAAAGAGAAAGACAAGCCCACCCTCCTTGTTGCTAATACGTTAAAGGGAAAAGGCGTTAAATCCATTGAAGATAGGCTGGAATGGCATTATAAATCCCCTTCTGACGCAGAGGTCGAGAATTTCATAAATCAAATCATGGCGAGTGATTCAAATTGAGAAAGACTTTTGCAGCCGAGCTCGGTAAAATGATGAAAGACGGAAATACGTTTCTTTTATCAGGAGACCTTGGATTCTCTGTCTTTGAAGATATTAAGGAAAAACATGCAGACAGATATATCAATATGGGTGTGGCAGAGCAGAATATGCTAGGAGTCGCAGCAGGGATGGCCCTGGCGGGTAAAAACGTATTTGTGTATTCTATAATTCCATTTCTGCTATACCGGCCTTTTGAGCAGTTAAGAAACGACATTTGTTATCAAAACTTGCCAGTAAGACTCGTTGGGGTTGGAGCGGGTTTTTCTTATTCAGATGCAGGTTTTACCCACCATTCAATTGAAGACTATGGCATTCTCAAATCATTGCCAAACATTAGTATACTCTCACCGGCGGACCCAAAAGAGGTCTCATCCTTAATGCAACAGGTTAGCAAGGTTGAAGGTCCCGTCTATCTGAGACTATCCAGAAACGGTGAACCTATTTTGCATGATAAACATGAGAAATTAAAAATCGGAACCGCTTTGGAAATAAGTAACGGAAGTGACATACTTTTCATCTCCACCGGTAGCATACTTGGCCTCGCCTTGAAAGTTGCCAAAATGCTCAACGATTTGGGGTATTCCTCTCAAATATTGAATTATCATACCATAAAGCCCTTTGATGAACAGTCGCTTCTCAGAAATGCAATTGACAAAAAATTAATCGTAACACTGGAGGAACACGTTATAGAAACCGGCATTTACTCAAACGTTGTTCAATCATTATCCAAGAATGGAATTTCAGTTAAGGTTATTCCATTCGGGGTTGGGGAACCATATGTTCATGAATCTGGCACAAGGGAGTATATGCTTGACAGGTACGGTATGGAATCCACGTTTATGCTTGACAAAATAAAGAAGCAGCTAGAGAGGTAAGAATTTGCTCAATTTAAGAAATTTTTTCAAAGATAAGAGGGTGCTGATAACCGGTCATACCGGATTTATTGGTTCCTGGTTATCTGAATGGCTTGTAATGCTCCAGGCTGAGGTTTGTGGGTATTCATTAGACCCACCCACAGTTCCTAACGCATTTAGTGCACTTGATATATCCTCAAAGATCGAAGATAACAGAGGAGATGTAAGAGACATAAAATCACTCGATAGTGTTATAACAAAA
>JAJZYV010000134.1 GCA_021797955.1 Thermoplasmata archaeon | reverse complement strand
ATTCCTTTTCCATCGTAATATTTTATTAACTACTATGAGTTTACAATAAAAGGATAATAAATGGTTAATATTTCACCTAAGGCTATTGCAATAATAATCGCGGCGATTATTATCGCCTCTTCATCATTCTTTATCTTTCACGTTTCATATTCTACAGAAATTCCAAATTTAAAGATGCCTAAATTTCATCCTCCACAAGTATTTGAGCAGGAGACTACGCTATTGGCAGGTTCTACCTTAGGTACAACTTTTTCATTTGTGTCAAATGCAACTTTTAATTTGGAAGGTTATATTTATACAAATACGGGTAATGGGCCAACACCATTGGCAAACAAAGCCGCATATATCTATGTTTTTCCATGGGTTGATGAGGTAAAGACAACTTCAACCGGCTTTTATTCTGTAACCATAGTTCATTATGGTTCTTATTCAGTAGGTTATACCGCACAAAACTTCACGGAAGTTACAAAATCATTTTCAATAATTCAGGGAAATTCAGACTGGCAAAATGTAACTTTATCTCCAGCAAATTTTTATAAGACAACTGGGAGTACTGTGCTTTCCAATGGAAGTTTAGTTCCAGATGTTCAGATTGTTTTCCATGCTTTCTTTGGAGATTACACAACTTTGTCTGCAAGCAATGGAACGTTTACTACAGATCTCCCTAGTGCAATGTATCTATCCATAACACTAAAGGGAGGTTATTATAAATTTCCAAAGCCTCTTTTCTTTAATGTCACTGGAGTTACAAATCATTTGACATTAACCATGAATAAAACCAATCAACTTCTATACTTCAATGTGAGTGGTTACCTTTTCAACAAAATAGGCCAACCAGTAAGCGGGGGCGTTGTAAGTGATCTCTATCTTGGGAATGGTAGTTCTTCACCTCAAGTCATTGCGACCGCAACATCCATATTTAATGGTTCATACACCATTAAGGTTCCTGAAGGATATAGTTTACTGTACGCAAATGGTGCTCAATATCTATATAGTGTGATACCTGATGCCATTTCTGGGCTATCTTCGCCGGGTGTGATACTGTCCAACTTAAACATACTCCCAAAGCTTTTTGTAAACACTACGTTGTATAATGAAAACGCCACGTTAACAGCGAAGGATCCATTCTCACCAACCGGTATCGGGAACAATGGAACTCGGGTAATACCAATATATGGCAGAAACGAAGTCAACCATTTTCTAAAAGGTAACTATTCCACAATAAATTATGGCAACGGTATTCCGTTTTCAACTCCAAGCTTACTTAGTTTTTCCATATTGAATATGAACGAATCTTATGCCCCACTTTCAAATTACCCAGTTGCTGTGCTTTCTAATATAAGTGGCACGCCTTATTATGAAACATTCTTTACAAATAGTACTGGGATCCTGCACGTTCCTGTATACTTTTCGGGGTATTATTCATTGGTTATTTTTATTCCGGGTTTTCATTCTGCTGAAGAGTTTGAAAGTAACGGAGCACTTCTTGCAGTATATCTCACTCCTCTAAGGGGTGAGTACTTTAATATTTCAGGATATATCCTAAACAAAGTCAATAGCGCACCATTAACCCCAGCGTTCGTTAATAACAGCTTATCCGGGTTATTTCCAGTAAACTATTCTTCATCGTCTGGTATAAAGCCAGGCTATTATAGCTTCCATGTTTTTTATGATACGCATTTTCCTTTCCTATCAACGAATAACGTATCAGAGAAATATGTAATTAATGCTTCTTATCAAGGATTTGTTTCTGCTAATCTCACAATAAATTTTACCAAGGGACAAAACCTTACAAATGAAAATATAACACTTGTTCCAGTTCAATGTATAGGATACAATTCAAAAGGCACTCCTATTAAGGCGTGGAATGAAAAATCTTCTGGTATTCCAGGAATAAACGCAATAGATGTCACCGAGAACCTTTCTAGGGGTCAAAGTTCAAATTATATAACATATAATACATATGGCCCAATATCTCCCTATATAGCTAACATAACGGTGCTCAACACACAAAAGGTTGTAAATGGTGTCAATCCTCCAATGCCAAATCTACCCGTGCAGATTTTCTTCTTAGTGAATGGGGTAATTTATAACACGACAACCATTGCCAATAGTACAGGTGTGGCACATTTGCATTTGTTATACATAATGTTATTCGCTAACCAAATTTATGCTATTAATTATGAGGAATCAGGTGTATATGTGTTATACAGTTCAAACCAAATACATGACAACTACTCAGCTACCATGATTTCCAGAGGTTCAGTATTAGTAACAGTAAAGCTTGAAAATTCATTTGCCCTTGATCACAAACTAAATTCACAAAACATTTCGGTTTCAAATTCCAATCTTTCCGTTATTAATTCAACACTGCCAATAAATACAACATCAACATATCAAAATCCTTTGGTCGGAACAGAATTTAATTATTCTCTTCCTCAGGGAAACTATTCATTTTTGTACAATAATCCCGGATTTGTGACCAAAGCTTTTTACTTTTTCAATAATGTATCATCATCGCAGAGAGAAACGAAGGAGTTAATTCAGGGATATGGGTTAGTATTTAACACAACAACAATATTGCCCTATTATATGAATGTGAATTATTCAAAGGATAATCAGGGAATCTATGATACAAGCTTGTCATTCTCAAAATTCTTGGAGGGAAAGTACACTTTGAACTTGAGTATTAAGGAAATATCATTGAATTATGCAGTTTATTATAATGTATCAAGACAGAATCCTACTCCATTATATTTCTGGAATTTTACTTCTAACGATCCGGTAGAGTACGTATGGTATAATACAACCTCCATTGTAATAAGGGGAATTAAAACAACAATGGTAGGAAGCGGGTCATACTTATATTTCAATAACACGGTTTTCAGCACCAATGGGGTTTCGGGATACTTATATAAATTCGCATTTAATGGAACAAATAACAACATAAGATACAATTTAACGGCAGGCACACAGGTTGATTTTAAGCAGTTGAATGCACTTTATACACTTAACACTGCGGCAAATAATCTATCCATTGATCCTCTATATTATAATGGTCAAACAATGGAAATTTCTGTTATTGCCCTATATAATACAAATAATTTATTATCTTATCCATTAACATTAACTTTATGGATGTATGAAACTCAGCATAACGGAATTCAGGCTAAGGAGTGAAAAAAATGAGTAGTGATGAAAAAAACAACAATGAAAAAGATTCGGACGTGATAGATTTCGAAGTAAAGAAAAAGACACAGAGTCTTAAGGAAAGCACAGCACCAACGAAGAAAAAGCCTAAGGGAAAGGATATGCCAGAAGCAGACAAGAAAGAACAGATTCCAGAAGAGGTAAAGGTAAATAATAAACAAAATGAAAGCCTAAAGGTACCTATTGCGGAGCAACCAAAGAAGGCTCAGACTAAAATAGAAGTTCCGGTAGCTAAAAAGAAGAAATCATGGTGGGGTAGAAACAAAGGTCCGAGATCCGCTGAGACAAGAACAGTAGTTGAAATAAAGACTCTAGGTGACATACCCCCTATTGTTGAGGTAAGAAAACTAATAGGAAATGGAGATAAGAACGAAGGTACTGTAAGGGGATTTAACCTGGCAAAAGGAGATATAGCAAGGTCTTTTAACACAGTTCAAAAACCAGGAGAGAGCAATAGGAAGTTTTTGGTTAGGATTCTAAGAGAGGCAGGAATTGAGATTCCAGATGAAGCCTATGTGGATAACACTGCATTAAAAAATGCAATGAAAAACTCACTTTCCAGTTCTGAATCTAACAAAATAGATGCTCTAAAGAAATTGGCATTTTTCTATATCGATTATTATGAAAAGGCCAAATTCTCAAATGAAGTTTATTCTACCGACGATGACATTATTGACAGACTTATGGATTTATATAATTACCTAGATGTTGCCAAGCTCTATTATCCATCACATGAACAAGGTAGGAGGTAAGGGAGAAATTGAGTATACCAACTTCGGCTGCTCTGAGCCCATCGCTAATTATTTCTGAACTTGAGGCTAATCCATATGTGTTGCTGGCATTCGCAGTTCCAATAATAGTTATAATCGCCGGTTCACTGGCAATGACCATTGGTAAGGCAAAGGCCAGATATGATGCAGTTCCTACATTGGCACAGAGTAAAGAGCAGTTTAAGGTCCCGGCAAGTTCGTTCAACAGGGAGATGAAATACGTGGAAGACGAAGATATTAGCCATTTTTTTAACGCAATTGAGACAGATATGGGCAAAATTCAGGATGTAATGAAAAAATATGAAAGGTTACTAAAATTATATAAAAAACTGGATTTAAAATCAAAGTCAATATCAGAGAGAAGAGCAGAAAAAGCAAAAGAAAAGAAAGAGTTAGTTTTTAAAGATATAGTGGAGATATACAGGTACATAGAAAAATTAAAAACAAAAGGGTTTGCATATGGAGATAAAGGAAAACAGGCTTGAAGAAATAAATATGGATTCTCTGCAGGAGGTAAGAAATATAGTTTATTCAATGCAGAGTGAAATAGGTCAGAGAGTTATCGGTTATGAGAAAATTGTAATGTTTATGCTTATCAGCTTAATAAGCAATAATCATATAATGCTTGAAGGGGTACCAGGGTTGGCAAAAACTTATCTTGCCAATGAATTCTCCAAGCACCTGAATGTGGTATTCAAGCGAATTCAGTTCACACCAGATATGTTACCATCAGATGTAACAGGAAATATGATATTTAATCTTGAAACAAGAAAGCTAGAGTTCAGACCGGGGCCAGTTTTCTGTAATGTGCTTCTTGCAGATGAGATAAATAGAACACCTGCCAAGGTTCAATCAGCGCTACTTGAAACCATGGAGGAGAAGCAGGTTTCCGTCTGGGGTGAAATCAGACCTCTACCCAAGCCATTCCTTGTCATAGCGACACAGAATCCTGTAGAGCAGGAGGGTACTTTCCCTGTTGCAGAAGCTTTAATGGATAGATTCCTTTTCAGGTATATTCTAACCTACCCGACCCGGGAACAGGAATTGAGTATGTTAAGGAGAGATTTGAGACCATTAAGTTCAATGAGCTATCTTGATCCAGATAAAATTTTACAACTGCGAGACTTGGTCGATCATGTTTATGTCTCAACAGATTTGCAGCATTATATGGTTGATTTCATAAGACGTACCAGAGAAAATAGTAAGATATATTTGGGAGCTAGTCCAAGAACAACAATGAAGTTTCTTAACGCTGCAAAGGCAAATGCCCTCATAAATGGTAGAGCTTATGTTATACCTGAGGATATTTCCTATATGGCACATGAGCTATTAAACCATCGTTTAATACTCAGACCAGAGGCTCTTGTAGATTCTGCCGATAACCCTGTTGAAGCTGCTTACAAGGTAATAGATGAAGTAATGGCAGAGGTAGAACCACCTAAATGATAAAAAAAACCGGATACGCGGTAATAGCTGCATTGATATACGGTATATTTGAATCGCTAATATACAGCGTGTACGGCTTCGAATTTCTTTCGGTTTTCTTTTTACTCATATTTTTTTCAGTGGTTCTTGAGATTATTTCATTTAACAATAGGATAGGGAAGAACATTAAATTTATAAGGGTTAGGCGGGAACTACAAACAGATGTAATGAAGAAAAAAGAGCGTACTGAAGTAAATTTATATTTTAAAAATGAGTCTAGAAAAAAAATCTATTTTAACTATTTTGATACACTCTCAGATGTATTCTCACTCTATGGAGAATATTCCGGGTTCATTACAATAAAACCGGGGGAAACAATAGAAAAACATTATGAAATTGCCCCCAACTCTATTGGAAAATATAAAGTAGGACCAATAAAG
>JAJZYV010000133.1 GCA_021797955.1 Thermoplasmata archaeon | reverse complement strand
CCTCCCAAAGGTGAATGCCACATTCAGGGCAAAGGGTGTGGCATCGTGGAAGGCCATGTTATATGAGTTCATTGAGGAAACGCAATCATGGATGGCACAGTATCACATGCGATCCATATCCGAATCCGTGAATTCCATGATGAAGAGGAAGATGCCTGCAAAGATAAGGAAGAAATTGCCTCAGAGAAAAAAGACGGAGGAGAGCCTGAAGATCTACATGCACAACCTGAGACAATATAACTATCTGAGGCATACAAATCCGGAAATGATTAAGGATTATAGGGAGCTGTACCTGAAATAATTTTGTCCCAAAGCCCAATTTTACTATGGCGGAAATATATGGTATCAAAATCCGATTAGGTCTTGATCACTTCAATCCACCCCTCCAACTCCTTCTCTGGTAAAATATCGTGTGCTTCGAGGATCTCTACAAGAGCGTCAAGAACATGCTTCCTTTCCCTGTCCTTCCATTAATCCACTTATTCTCGACTTCCCGATAATAGACTTTATCCTCCTTTTTTGATCTTCCGAATGAATGTCATTATTGGTGTATACTATACGCCAGTATTTATACACCATGCTTTCTATGCAACAATACATACAAACACGTGAGATTACAATGTTATTCGAGTGTTGAAATAGACGCCATGGTCAAGATTAGCTAATCGGATTTTGACGCTATATGATCAATTCTTTCTTACACAATTCAAGTATTGCCTTTTCGCATTTGATACTTTATTTGCCAAAAGGTTTTTAGACAAATTTAGAGATGATTGCGGAATGGCGTTTCTCGCCACTAATCTTTGGAATTCCCAAATTTTTCATTTAGGGTAATGCCAAATAAAAATCAGTTCCGAGCGAACATCAATGTAATGGCCAACAATCAACTAAAGACGAAAATTGGCTAAGAATGCCAACATATATATATATATATCTGAGAAATCACTGGAACGCATGAAATACACAAAAATATTAGTGGGAGTGCTAGCTTTTGTAATGGTGATTAGTTCTACAGTCATCCTTACAGGAAACAGCGGAAATAAGACAGTCTCTGTGGAATTTGGAAAGAATGGGTCATTGAGTTACCTTATGGGTAGATATGATTTATATCAGGTTAATCAGGTAAGTAATACAACGAAATTTGGGAATGTTGCACCGCTTCTTGTTGGAATCAACATGTCTCATAAAGAACTTACCACAACGTGGACAATTTTAAATTCCAGTTCGAATGATAGCCACGGATATGTTGTAACCATTGCAGTTGGTGGTCATGCCATTCACCAAACACTCGTAATTGGTGCTGCAAATGAAACATCAATAATCCCAATATATTCAACGACTGGCAATTATAACATCACGCACATTACCAGTAACTTGACCGGAAATCATAGTAGGAAGGTGTCAACTGATGTTAAGTTCGTCTTAAAGGAATATACACTGGTGAATAATGGAATAGGGTTTAATCAAGGAAGCACAGTAACTTTAGAAGGGTTATTAGCTATAGGCGCTGGTGTGACTGCATATGAGACGGCAGGTCTAGCTGCGCTTATATTAATATTTGGCGTTGCGACAATAAGGTGGTATGATAACATGGGTGGTGATCATGGAGTATACTTTGGAAATCAAATGATCTGGTTTATACCAGTTTATTGGATAAATGCTCCGTTCAATCCAAACAGTCCAGGGGTACTGGGATGTTCCATTATTAGTGGTTGTGTGCCTTAATGATTGAAAACCCCAACCCAAAATTTTTTAAGCGATACAGACAGTCGCTGATGGTTATTATCTTACTAATGGCATACATTATCGTTACAACTGGTATTACGGCATCTGTGTCCAGGAATAGTATTTATTATAAAATCATAAACGAGTCTAGTTTTATCTGGACGCCAATTACATTTATGGTTGGTATTATGATGTTTTACTATTGGGTTAGGGCAGGGAAACCAGAGAGGGGGCGGTTATTTACTCGTAAAGATAGGCGTAAAGGCAAGTTAGAATAATAAGGAGTGTGCCATAATGGATGAAAAACCCAACCCAATTTTTTTAAAGCGGTACAAGCAGTCTTATGTACTTGTTGTTTTATTATTGTTCTATCTTATAGTTGCAATCTCGATACCAAGAAATAGCACTTATTTCAGTATTATGGGAGATTCTGTATTTATAGGATCGCCATTTTGGTTATAATGAGTTTGGTAATGTGCTACTATTGGTATAAAGCTGGGAAACCAAAAAGGATATTTAAATTTAGAAAAAAGGCTAAAGGCGATTTAAAATAATATACATAATCTTTTTTGAGAAAAAGGCTTTTTTGCTGTCTGTAGGAGCTTCCTTCTATTTTCTCACGTATTATCCTTAGTTACGGAAGTAATGGCATCATTTCGTTGGCTTGGTCGTCTCAAAATCCCTGTTTACACGGTTGAATATCCACTTGGTAAGTAGGCCGCGGGAATTGCACCCCTCGCCTCTCTCAGAACCTGACTTGCGCCTCTCGACGCATCCAGCTCCCATCATCCCAGCCTGAATGGCTTTGTTCCATTCATGGGTTTATTCCTTCAGGGCATTAAAGCAAAAACTATTACAAAAATAAGACTATATGTGATAATGAGTCAGATTGGTGCATTGATTACACATCCCCCCTCTGAGGGGGTAGAATTCGCAAGAATAGAAGGTGAAATAGGCAAAGATAAAGGAATCAAGGTTAGGACCCTGTACACAGGTATCTGTGGAACCGACAGGGGAATCGTTAGGGGTGCACTTAAATTTGCATACGATCCCTCAGGGTTCGATTTCCAGGTGCTTGGCCATGAATGCATAGGCCAGGTCGAATCATCAAATTCAGATATCTTCAAGAAGGGAGATCTCGTAGTTCCACTGGTCAGAAGGCCAGGCGATTGCCCAAATTGCAGAATCGGCAGGCCGGACAACTGCTCCGACGGGAATAAGCACGAGGCCGGCATTACCGGACTCCACGGCTTTATGAGAGAATATTTCTATGAGGAGGCTAAGAATCTTGTTCCTGTCAAGAACAAGGATCTCGCAAAAATAGCTGTTCTCACAGAACCCTTGAAGAATGTGGTCAAGGCATTTGAGGTCTTCGAAAAGGTCTCATCAAGATCAATATTCCAGAATGAATTCTCTACAAATGAGGGAAAGAACGCCCTCATAATAGGAAGTGCAAACGAAGCTTTTCTCTATTCTTTTGTTGCCCGGGAATACGGGTTTGAAACCTATATGGCAAACAGGCATCCAATAGAGGACAGCAAACTGGAGATGTGTGCAAACTTTGGAGTTAAATTCGTTGACTATTCTAAAGATGTAAATTTTCCAACAAATTTCGGATTGGACCTGATTATAGATACAAGCGGTGATCCTTCAACAATTGTAAGATTCCTGAGAAAAGCCACTTACAACGCCGTAGTCATATTATTCGGAACCAACGGAAGAGCTCCTGACGGTGTAATAACCGGGGCAGATATTGACTGGATTGTTGAGAGGAATATTACCATCTGTGGATCAGTGGACGCAGCAAGGATACATTATGAGAAGGCTCTTGATCTTATCCAGAAATGGCATCTTGCCCATCCCGGGGTCATGGATCGAATGATTACGGGGATTTTCAAGCCGGAAGAAACCAATATTTTCACGGTCAAGCCCACTGGCGAAATTAAGAGCGTAATTAAATGGAATGAATTGGGATGACCACGATTTTTGACGGAAAGGAATTCTCAGCAAATATTGATCGATCCATAGAAAAGGATGCGTCAATATATAAGGACAGGCATGGGAGGACGCCAAAACTATGCCTCATATCAACTGCCAGTTCTCAGGATCAGGAATCATACATAAAATCAAAAATTAAGAAAGGTGCCAGGATCGGGATCGAAGTTGAGATAATTCGGTTAGATGAAACCTCAAGCGAAGAGGAAATAATAGATAAAATTGAATTTCTCAACGAATCGGATAGTACGGATGGAATCATGGTAGAAAGTCCTGTAAGACAGGGACTGAACGCAGCTAAAATCTATTCACATATTTCCGGAAGGAAGGATGTTGATTCCCAGAATCCACTCAATCTGGGATTGATTATGCTAAACAAGGCGAACGTTTACCCTGCAACTGCAAGGGCCATATTGGAAATCATCAACTCGCTCAATCTCGATACTGGTTCGGAAGTTGTCGTGATAAACCGGTCGAATATTATAGGAAAACCATTGTCAATGATGCTGCTCAATTTCAATTACACAATCACGGTTTGCCATAGCAAGACAAAGAACTTTGAGGAAATATTAAAATCTGCTGAAACTGTAGTAACAGCCATAGGAAAATATAAATTTTTCTCCGGCAAGGATTTCCGGATGGGCGTAAACATAGTAGACGCCTCAATAAATTTCAACGAGAAAGGAATGGCTGGAGACTGCGATATAAACACACTGACAGGAATAGCAGGGTTCATCACTCCAGTTCCTGGTGGTGTTGGACCGGTTACATCATCAATGTTATTCAGGAATCTCATGGATCTTCTGAATTCAGATAATGTGTAGACGCTTCGCCGCACAGGAATTACTATGCCTGCGGTACACAATCTCAAATGTCCGACATCAAAAATAAAACCAACTTCTTCAATTTTCAGGCAAAGAGTCATGAAAATGTCGCATAAATGAAATTGAAATATTAATTAACCCGTTGAGCCATACCTGATTGAGTGGTGATTGCTTCTGTTAATTGACGGCATTTTGAAATTTTTGTCTGACAAAATCAGGGAAAAAAGTGCCGTAATTGGATTAAGCGGAGAAGTGGACAGCTCTTTGGTTCTGACATTGCTGTCAAGGGTGCTGGAAAAGGAAAAGATCATAGGAATATATATGCCAGACTTAAAATCGCCACCTGAAGATCTGGAAGACGTAGACAAAATCTGCAGATTTAACAATGTCTCTTTCAGGACAATAAACATAGAAGGCATTCTAAACCAGTATAAGCAGGCCCTTAAAATTGAGGAGCCGGCAACGATTGGAAACATGAAATCGCGAATCAGGATGTCAATACTCTATTCCATAGCAAACAGCAGCAATGGAATAGTTGTTGGAACCACTAATAAGTCAGAATATCTTACCGGTTATTTCACAAAATACGGCGATGGAGGTTGCGATATAGAGCCGATTATCGGCCTATACAAGACACAGGTATGGGAACTATCTTCCCAGCTGGGGCTACCTGCCTCTATCATCAATAAAAAACCCAGTGCAAGATTATGGGAAAGCCAGACAGATGAAGATGATCTTGGGATCAGCTACGTTGATCTGGATAAAACTCTTATTTATTTTCAGGAAAATGGAGAGTTTCCAAATAACAGGGAAGGGAAAATCGTCTCCAGACTCTACCTTTCGAGCTTGCACAAACGTAAGATGCCGTATAATCCAGAGGAAGATCCTGCATCATGATATTTGCAGATAGCCACATTCTGGAATTCGCTTTCCTTCTTATCATTGCATCTTTTTCCATACCCATAGCAAGGAAAGCCTCAATAGTTGAGATTCCCGTTCTTATATTTCTTGGAATCATTTTTGGCCCGGTTCTGGGAATAATCAATTACCAATTCTCTGAATCCCTTATGACAACCTTTGCAAATTTTGGAATTGGGATCCTGGGTCTCATGATAATTCTCTACTATGAAAGCCATGGCATTAACTTCCGTGTCTTAAGGAGGCACCTCAGCAGGATCATATCGCTGAATACTATAGGAATGATAATAACTGCTTTACTTGCTGGATTATTTTTCTCTCTGATCACTGGGGCACCCTTCATAATAGGCTTTCTCTTTGGCGCAATAATATCCCCCACCGATCCGGCAACCCTCCTTCCACTTTTCCACAAGATACGGATAAAGGAGGACTATTCAGGGACGCTTATAGGAGAAAGCCTATTCAA
>JAJZYV010000132.1 GCA_021797955.1 Thermoplasmata archaeon | reverse complement strand
GAATGGTGGACAGGTATATGTCAAAAGAACCTTGGATATAAAGAAGGGCTATACTCTCAAAGATCTGCTTAAAGAGTTCATTTCCACCATGGGGCCCATGACATTTGATGAGATTAGCGTTAAGCTTCCATGTGATCAATCACTTCTAAGAGTTGAACTGGATTCTCTTGTAAACGAAGGAATTTTTCTCAGAGATTATATAACTCCAGTTTTTGCAGAGCAATATATTGTTAAGGATGATCTTTCGGCAATTTTGAACTTCAGCGAACAGAACCCGGAGGCAAACAGGATTTCCAAGCTTTCTACACCTGTAGACAATCTGGAACAATATATGACAACTTATGGATTTTTCATAGATTTATCATGGGTCAGAGCCCGTGTCAGATCTTTCAAGGACAACGATATCCAAACAATGAGTGAATCCGGGAAGATAGTTTTCGGAAGGTATTTCAGGCACAGACAAACATATATAACGCCGGAATTCGCATCCATACTCAGAGTTCTGAGAAAGAGACCGCTTACTGAAACTGAAATCAAAATTTTAGATTTCCTTAAGTATGGAAGCGCTTCAATTCCTGGAATTTCATCTGCCCTGAGCGAGGATATATCCATAATAAAGGAAAATATGAGAAGCCTTGAGTTTCTCCTTGAGGTCGGAATTAGAGATGGTCTCTATTATACTCTTTCTCATGGGATAGAACCCACAAGACATGAAGCCGTTGAAAAAATGGTCTCAATGTTTGGACCTGTATCCATGAGGGAACTTTCACAGTTCTTCTGGATCGAACTCTCACATGAAGATTTCAGGGACATAAACTCAATCTATTATGGCGGTTCCATTTATTATGGAGAAGAGAACCCGCAGCCCAGAAGGGATATCATAGTAGGAGCAAGTGATCTAATAACCATATACACAGGAAAACAGTATGTGGAAGATTCTGGAATAAATGGACTGTTCTACGCTGACGGTTCGCTGAAAGCATCCATGACCATGGAGAAAACCAAGACCACTCTGTGGATAGAATCACTTGTCATGGAAGATGTGAGTTCTGCCAAAGAATTCTTGGTGACATTAAAGGATTTTGGAACTCGCAATAATGTGGAAGATATAATAGTGATTGATTGTCCGGCAGACCTGAATGATCAATTTTCTGGAAACGGATTTGCCTTTTCAGGACGAACCGCAATATTGGGGAGCGGTCAGTTTCTCGATAAAATTTCAAGCGATCTCCTGGAAGTGGCGCTGAAAAATTATTCCTCATACAGAGAAGTTAACGGGAGCGTGCTGGAGAGAATTAACAACGCACACTTGGGATTTAGAGACCCCATAGAAGCCCATTATTATGGTATAAAGGAGAATGATCTGGAAAGTTATTATGTTTCAAATCTGATCTTTAATTTCAATGGTCCATTCTCAGTTATGGCAAAGGCTACTCCGGAAACAATTTCAATTTATAGAACTATCCGAAAGACTCCCATTGACGCCAACAGGCAGAAGATCCTTAAGGTTATAATGGAGGATCCTGCAGATGAAAGGGAAATAAGTCTGTTGACAGGAATTGAATTATCACATGTGAAAGCATCAGTGAAGGAACTTCTATCCAAATGCATTGTGGCCAGAGATCATGATGGAAATTTGCGTTTTATTCTTGAAAGGTATGAAAAGGAGGAAAGTGTCCGAATTATCATAATGGAAGTACTCAAAGCGCTTGGTTATATCTCCACAAAAATTTACGAAGATGTTACACAGGACCCTGATCTGAATATTTTCAATGCAGAGATCAATCATATGCTTGCATCCGGAAAATTAAAGAAAGTTTTCATAAAGGATAACAGGGAACCATTTTACTTTTTGGAACTGCCAAGGGAAACCAAGATTACGGAATCAGATAGAATAAAGATTATTTCACAGAAGGATTTTATTTATCTGTGCTTCAGAGAATACATTAAGGCAAATCTCGGGGGTTCAAAGACCTTTTTAATAGAGAAAAATAGACATCTGGCAGGATCTGCCGTATTCAGGAAAGTGGGAAGAAGGTTTGAAATTAAGAATATAATAGGCGAAGACATTAAGAAGGATGAACTTAAGAGAGAACTAAGCATTCTGGGCTATTCCAGTGAGTTTTAGTTTTCCTGGGTCTACCTTATATTTAAATTTAAATGGTGGTATATAAGTGAGATAAATTTTTTTGTTCCATTAAAAATTTCAATAAATGACGCAAGTTTCATAGAGGAAAACTATTATTTGCCCTTAATGAATCTATAAAAATGTCATATGATCTATTGCTCATAGAAGGAGTAAATCTCGTATTATCTTTATTCCTTATTTTGGTTTCGTCACTGGCGGTTAGGAAAGGCGTAAGAATATTCAAATATATGCTTCTCTCTTTTTTCATAATTTTTGTTTCAACCCTAATATCCGTATTACCTGCATTTAACATTGGCCCGGATTGGTTTGGTTCTATGATCATACCCGAAGTGGCCCTTCTGCTTGTAATGATTTTATTTTATTTGGGAGTACTAAAAGGTAACTGAGGATTTTCGTGGATACTAAAGAAGGCCAGCGGGATAAAATAATCGATCTGTTGTCCAGAAATCCTGGATTACATTTTAGAGCCATTCAAAGAGAGACTGAAATGGCTGTTGGCCAACTTGAATATCATTTGTACCAGCTTGAAAAAAATGGGAAGATTTCATCAAAGAGAGATGGAAGATTCAAGAGATATTTTGTTTCTGAAAACGCCTCAGCTCTGGAGAATAAGATAGCATACCACTTGAGAAATAAGAAATCCAGGGATATAATGTTCAGACTTTTGAGAAGTTCATGCGAAGATCCTGAGCAACTAAGAAGGAAGGTAAAGCTCCATCAGGATGATTTTGACCTTACTGTAAAAGTACTGGTCGATGAAATGATTCTGAAATGGGATAATGAGGAAATTTGCATAGTCTCTCCGGATTTAATTAGAAATGCCATAAAGAACATAAAGACATCATTCCTGAATGAACTGGCAGAAAGTCTTATTGATCTCCTGGACTCCGAATAGATATTAGGAATTTATTGTACCAGATTATCCCCTTTTGTTTTTATAATATGTATAACCTCCACCGATGAAGAGAACACCGATGAATATCCCACCAACAAAGTATTCGAAATTATTCAGAATCAGGTTTATGGTAGACGCCCCAATGTTTGTTATTGTAAGATTATTTTCCACATTGCCATTTGGAAAAACAAGGTATGGGTCCTCATAAAATGTCCTGGTACCATTAGGTATATTGAAAGAATAAATGGTATCGATGTTTTTTCCGTTTATGGAAAGATATGATGATAAGTTAAAATCATTGTTGTTTGCGGTGAACTGACTTCCCCATAGATAAAGTACCGGAAAATTTTTTGAAAGGTTTACCTGGTAACCGTTGAAAACACTGCTCCCTCTATCTCCTGATTTTTTACTGTGTTCAATTTGTCTTTCTCCGGTACCTCCATTTATGAAGCTCCTTTGAAACATGAAGAGGGTTGAATTCCCTACAGTATGCGTAGCAAAATTAACAGCAAAACTTACCTTCAAAGAATTTGTGGAATTTATCTGAATACTATTCCCGTCCTCCGCATATGAGGAACTCATGGAGATATCAGTATGAGTCTGCGTCACATTGGCATATACCAGTCCGCTGAAACTTAATTTCTGAAGAATCTCATAAATATTATGGTTATTGGTATTGAGTAAACCACTGAGATTTTGAAGAATCGGATTACTTAAATTTGAAGAGAGGTTGTTTATTTGTTTTACCAGATAATTATCATATTCTGATATTATATTATAGAGGGGCTGATTAAATGAAATGTTTGTTCCTAAAAGAATTGATGAATTCAAACCCACTGGGAATCCCTTATCATTGGTGTACATTAACTTAAGCTCAGTTAATATGAGGTAAATGCGAGGAGAAAATTCAACGAAGGAAGAATAAGACCTGTTTAACTTTCCGTTTTCTGATAATTTCCAGCTTGATTGATTCCAAAGCCCTACGAATGGAATTCCTCCTTCAAGGAGATAAACATAAGGAACTGTAATATTAAATGAATTGCCATCCATATTTACCATCAATCCTGGCTTGTCATAGAAACCCAAACTGGGAGCCTTTGCTGGCGTTGCCCCAAATGAAGCATTTCCCGAAATGGAAACGACACAAATTACCACTATAATGCTAACGAATGGCAGGTATTTCAATAAATAATGATCCAATGGATTAATATGTTATTTTTGGTACAAACTCCTTATGAAAATTCCTCTTCCAGTTCCAACATTATCTGATTCATTACCTCATCAAATGTTGAACCGGTATATTCGCGCAGGCCTCCCATCTCGGTTCTCAACTTTGCTATAAATTCGCTGTCTTCCTTTGAAAATTCTATATTGCAAATTAATTCCTGCATTGATATCAGCCAAAACGTGATTTAAATTAGGATATTAAGCTTTGCACTGTAAGATTGATTCATTGCAATTTCCAAATAATGTTTTAAAGTTTTAACATTATTCTTCCTATATTTTTTTTATTTTTTATATCTGTAAAGGCTTCGTTTACTTCTTCCAGTTTCCTTTGATCATGTTTTACTTCCTTTACGAGGCCTCTCTTTGAAAGATCAAGCGCCTTTCTCAAATCATTTCTTGTTGAACTGATTGTGCCTTCGACTCTGTTCCCTTTAAGAATAATCATTCCCAATGAGAGTGGAACCGGTGTGGGTTCAAGGTTTCCAATGACAATTACTCTTCCACCGAAAGCCAGTGACCTCAGCGATGAGGCAAATGTTGCATTACCGGTATTTTCAAGAACAATTTGAGAACCATCAGGCCATATCTTTTTAACCTCCTTGTCAAATCCTTCTGAGGAATTAATAACGAAATCGGCTCCAAGTTTGTAGAGAGTTTCTTCCTTCCATTTTGAACTGGTTGCAGCAATAACCTGAGCACCAATTGCCTTGGCGACCTGAATTGCATGCGAACCAACTCCTCCTCCTGCTCCCGTTATGACTACACGGGTTCCGTAACCTGCCTCTCCAACTGAGTCAAGGGCGTGATAAACCATTCCCGTTACGCAGGCAGCTATGGATGCCAGTTCATTTGGAACACCGTCAGGTACCCTAACAAGACTTCTCTGAGAAACATTAACAAATCTTGAATACGAACCGTTTATATTTTCACCATAGGTTTTCTTCCTTGGACAAAGATTTTCTCTACCCGATACACACTGTTCACAGAAACCGCACGGTTCGTATATGAGACTGGCAACTCTTTCTCCTGCTTTGAACTCTCTAACGCCCTCTCCTACTTTATTAATAATCCCGGAGATTTCATGTCCGGGGATAATTGGAGGTTTCATCCTTGGAAAAAAACCTTCCTTTTCAAGAATATCACGATAGCATATTCCAGTAATATCTTGTTCAATTGTAACCTGTTCTGATTGGGGATCGCTAATAGTAAAATCTTCTATTACCAGATCTTTACCAATCTCTTTAAGAAAAGCTGCTTTCATGAATGTATGATGACAGTCTCATATATATTCTTCATCAACTGGATACAGCAGTATTGAGGGTTAACCTTAAGTGAAATTTATTGGTTTTAATTTTAACCTGATAAGTCAGTAATCCTATTATTATAAATTACAATCTCTATTTATGACTGGGAAAGCGACCTCTAAGCCCAAAATATCAGTTTCCATAATAGGTGCTGGAGGGAATTCCAGTCTGGTATCCCTCCTGCTTTCAAGGCATGGAATAAAAGAGATTAGAATAGTAGACGGCGATAATATAGAAAAGAGCAATCTGGAAAGGCAGACACTCTTTGGAATATCCCATATTGGATTAAACAAAGCCGAGGTCATGAAAAATATTGTTCAAAGTCAGGGTATTTTGAATAAGATAACTGCATTCCAT
>JAJZYV010000131.1 GCA_021797955.1 Thermoplasmata archaeon | reverse complement strand
GCCAAACGGTTCTTATAACTTCACGGTGAGCAATGTTTCTGGCTATCAGTCCTCCATTTCCAAAGGCTTCGTTACAATATTTGGAATGAATGCTTCGTTTAATGTCACCTTTACAGCGGTTCCGAAGCAGTCTCCCACAGGGTCTTCAGGATTTAATCTTGGAGCCTATGAATATTATATCATAGCGGCAATCGTTGCAGCAGTAGCTGTAGTTGGTGCAGTTTTGTTTCTAAGAAGAGGAAAGGGGATGCCATAAAGGTTGGTCTTTAAGGCATTCTTCAGATTTTTCATTTATAAGTTCGGCACGTTGGCATAAACATGAATTTTTAGCAGAATTCTTATTTTTTATGAGTTAGAACCAGAACCCATAATTTCGTTTCGACAGGAATGCCGAGGAAATCGTCTAGCTTAGCAAGATATGAATGAACTTGAAATTGTAACCTCCAAAGTGAATTAAAGGGATTTATGTCTTATATGATTGAACCCTTTTTAAACCCACGCTGAATAATTTCCTGGCAAGACTAGGATTTACTGAAGAAAGTAATGCTATCGGAACTGAGGCAAGAATATAAATGTCCCTCCTGTATATGCCGACTTTGATCACTGCAATGGTTTCAGATACTCTACATTTATTTCCTTCCGTCATTTTCTTTTGGGTAACCCAGGCATTTTTCGCCAGCTCAAAATAACTATTTAGAAGAATGTTTGACTTAAAAATCGACTTAAATTTTTCATATGTCTGAACACCTTCACTTGATAGACGTAAGTTTTTAGCCAAGAAGGCCTCCAAATTGGAATTTGAACTCACGTTGGTCCAAGAATCATGGATTCTCCAAACGGAAAGAGGGGATTCAAAGAAAACCAGCACGTCATTTCTTTCTCCATTAAAAATAGCCCAAAAAAATAAAAAAACATCTAATAGGTAATTTACGTCATTTAAGAACTCCATTGAGGATTCATAGATATTTTTTCTAAATGAAATTGAGCTGTTATTATTAACACCATATCTTCTTATCATGCGGTATATGTGTGAAATATGTTTGATAGCATTTACATTTATTATATCCATTTTATGGCTATTAATGGGTATGCCTCCTAACTCACCATTTCTGAAAACTTCAATATTTGGACCCATGTTTCTGTATATTTCATTCCTAGCATAAACCACATTCTTGTTCTTCTGGAATATATCAAAGATCTCTTCAAGTTTGATCGGAAGAAAAAGATCATCATCATCCAGAATGCTTATCACTTCTCCTCGAGATTTCTCTATTCCGCATGCAAGCATTGCCCCGAAGCTAATGTCATATGTATAAACGTTCACAACCTGATTCTGGCGCAGAAAATCATCTATCACTGTATCAATGTAATTTTTAACAACGATGACCTCGTATTTTGACCTGTCAAGGGTCTGATTTAAAACTGATTTGACAGCTTCTAGGATATACTCTCTCCTGTTATAGGCTGTGATAACAACACTTATGAATGGAGTCTTAGTTGCGGATTCTGGTTCAGATATAATATTCTGCATTAATTAATCCCATTATCTCCGAAGAAAATAAAAAATCTTTGTTGAACGTGGGATTGGCACTGGCGTGCACATTCAATGAACAACATGTCACCATCTGCATGAGAAATCGTGTATTCAAAATGAGAAAAAGAATTCTATCCTGAACTCCAGGATTTTTACCACCATTAATTTATGATTTATCCGTAATTCATTGGCTCATGAGTAAGGACAAAGTTTATCTAGAATGGTGGTAGTTCCAACCATTACGTCAAGGAATCAGACAATAGAGAAGGTCGTGAAAGGGAAAACTTACGTTTATGAGAGGATACCATACTACAATCCGAAGATCAAGAACACAAGCTACCACTACAGGTATATCGGCAGAAAGGATGATCGCGGGATAAGAAAGATAAGGAGCGTTTTACCAAAAGGAGCCTGATACATGGGCCATTCATCCCAATAATGAAGATTGTAAACGACATGGGCATTGTTGACATGCTGAAGAAGCATCTCACTGAAACTGAATCAAAAGAGATCATTGCCATTGCGGTATCAAAGATTGTCCTCCCGCTGCCACTGGCATCAATTGACTCCTGGTTTTAGGGCACTTCTCTTTCCCGAACAATGAATGCTGATCTGAAATCGCAGCGGATATCAGAACTCCTTGATCGGATAGGAGAATCGAATTTCAACAGGCAGTTCTCCAGTGACCTCATATCAAGGATCAATCCCGGAAATTCACTGCTGTATGATATCACATCATTGCCATCGTACGGGTCAGCCGGGATACTGGAATACGGCCATGCAAAGGATAATCCTGATCTGGAACAGATAAACCTTAGTATGGTGATGGAAAGATCCAGAAACATACCGCTGTTCTTTGATATATGTAGCGGGAGCATTCCAGACGTCGTTACACTGAAAAGGACTTTTGAGGGCATCAGGAAACTCATTCCGAAGATGGAGATCGTACTTGACAGGGGTTTCTTCTATGAGAACCTGAGTTTATTGAAGGATGATTCTTACATAATAGCGGCATCCCTCGTTCCCAAAGCCGTGAAGAATGTTTTCTCTTCAGCATCAAGAACCGTGGATCGTGCCGACAATGTAATTATGTATGAGAATGAGCCCATATTCTGCAAGTCAGTGAATTTCACCATGAACGATCTGAACCTTAAGGGATACTTCTATCAGGATATAAAAAGAAAAGCTGACGAGCTGTCTGATTTCCACAGGAAACTATCGGAGAAGAGATCCGCAATTGAAAAATTACATATTAGACCAAATGTGAGAGAAACCATAGAATCCATTGCTTCGCATTACGGGAAATACTTCACCTGGAGGATTGAGGATGGCAGAATCAAAACAAGTGCAAGGAACAACGCAATAACGGCAGCAGAGAACAGGATGGGGAGATTCCTGCTAGTGTATAATGTGAATACACATTACTGGAATGCCTTTCCATATACCGCAACAGAGACAGCATTGAAAAGGCATTCCGCATTTTGAAGACAGATCTGGATACATTTCCCATGAGGGTGAGGAAGGAATCAACAATCCGGGGAATTCTGTTCATATTCTTCATATCGCTCATAATAAGATCAGCTCTGATGAGGGGAATGATCTCATCAGGTCTAATGAACAGATACTCGCTGGAGAAAATGCTGCTGGAGCTAAAGAAGCTCCACGTTATTGAGGACGCCAGTGGCAGTATTACTGAACTGGAAAGGACAAGAAAGCAGAAAGACATCCTTGAGGCTCTTGAAAAGGTATCGTGGTGGTAAAAGCAGGGAGATCAGGTTCTACTGCTGAATAAATTCCACTATTTTAAAGGAGTCATTCATTATATACTTTCTCAATCAAACTCTCCCATTGTTCGGCAGCTCTCTCCCAGGAATATTTCTTAGCCACTTCCACGGATGAAGACCACCACTTTTCTGGATTTCTTAATATTAAGAGAGCTGCATTAGCGAGTTCTTTTCTATTACCATCTTCAACTTTAATACCATTTAGACCATCTTTGATCGCATCTCTTACGCCTGGCACGTTGTAAGCAACAGTGGGAGTACCAGCCGCGGAGGCTTCACTTATGGAAATACCCCACCCTTCTGTTTTTGATGTGTGTATATTTAACCACGCGGTAGAAACAAATTCTGCAATTTTTGGGTAAGAAATCTTTCCAGTGAATAAAACATCATCTGATAGACCAAGATATTTTGCTAACTTTTCCAAATGTGTTTTAGATATGCCTTCACCGATAATCGTAAGTTTAAGATCTTTTATTTCATCCTTAAGCAAAGAAAGAAGGTATAATGATTCTTCAGGTCTTTTATACGGTCTCATTCCACCGAAATATACAATTGACGGGTAATTTGTTTTTTTACGGGGTTTGAAAACTTCACTATTTACGCCAGGATTAATGATAGAAATGCGATTGCTCTTGATTCCAATTTTAATAAGGTCCTCAAAAGATGTACTGGATATGGTGACAAATTGCTTGTTGTTGTAAATTATAAAATATAACTTTTCTAAGAAAGTTATAATATATGTCAGGAATTTTCCAACTTGGCCGTTTAGAGATCTAGCGTGCAGATGTAAAAAGGAAACGATAACCTTTTTCCTCAATAAAACCGGGGATATCCAGGGTACCGCATGTCCAAGGTCCGCAATAACTATATCATACTTCGTAGTTAATAGATGTACAGGAAGTGCAAGGTGCGTTCCTAAATTTTTGCCCAATCTAACTATTGAGATCCCGTCCATATAATCTGATTTTTTACAACCCTTCCACTCCGCAGTAAACAATGTTACTTCATGTCCATGGCTCGAAAGTCTTTTTCCAACCTCATATATTATTCTTTCAGCACCTCCTGCCTTTGGATTCATGATATCGCGATGTGCAAGCCAGAGAATTCTCATTTTTCCGAGTCTAAATACAGAAACTAAATAAAATAGGTTCTCCTCGGTTTAGTGGGGGTAAACTTATTTTAGTTTTCACTTCACAGAAGAATGTGGAACGGCCTACATTCCAATTTTTCCAGCGAACTGAGTATACATATGGAATTTGATTCCACGAATTAAAAAAACCCATTTTCCATGGGAATTCACTTTGCTAAATTACCCCCAAAATGTTGAAGAGATCCATAAAATATATGTCATTTCAACGTTTTGAACAGGCTTAGTTTTATTTGTAGATTGCCTGTAAACTCTAGTTGATAGTATCTTTGTGGTTAGGTCCCCTAATTGGATACAATATTGTCTTATGAGATTTCAAGCTTTTTGAATCCTTTCCATACATTTATTATTCATCTCCCTTGGTGTGATATATCCTATGGCACTATGCAGCCTCTCATTGTTATAGGAAACCACGAGTCTATCTATTGTGGACTGTGCTTCCTCAAAGTTCTCAAACTCAAATCTTCTTATGACCTCTTTTTCCCAAGATTGAATTGAATGATTCTATGTGTGCATCTTCTGAAATGTTTATCGCATCACTGGACAAATTACGAAATTAATTATGATCCATGTTGTTCAATTGCCTTATAAATGTCGGCAAAGAGGGTATACACACCTGAGGAGAAGCTGAAAGCCTCAGAGTCCAGGTTCAATGGTGAATTCATGAGCTTCTCCGAATATTATGGGATAACAGTAAGGCTCTGTTATCCCTACAGGGCACAGACGAAGGGAAAGATCGAGAACACCATCAAGTATCTGAGATACAACTTCTGGGCCGGCAGATCCTTTGAGTCCCTATCGGACATAAATGTCCGGTGCCAGGAATGACTCAGGATGATCAATTCACAGGTACATGGAACAACACATGAAATCCCTTATGAGAGGCTGAAGAAAGAGCAGCTCAATCCCATGGATTCGGTACAGGACTATCCCATCAGGATCGAGGATATCAGGAAGATATCGAGGGACTGCTATGTTTCCTACAAGGGCAACCGGTACTCAGTACCCTGGGTGCACGCAGGCAGGGTCGCCAGGGTAATAGAATCATCCACCCTGAAGATACAGGTTGATTCTCAGATCGTGGCGGAGCATGACATTCTCCCCGGAACAGGGAGAATATCAAGGAAGAAGGAGCATTTCCAGGGCCTTCTCAAGGCTCTCAGGGATCAGAATGCGGAGAACTTCCGGACCAGGGTTGAGAAGCGTGATCTATCTGAATACGAGGAGGTCATGTGATGGATCAGTACGAAAGAGTGCATGAGAGCCTCATCATCCTGGGACTGGAAACAATAGAGCACACCATCGACAATTATCTGGAGAATGCCAGGGATAGGAACATAGTTGAGATCCTGGACCACCTCCTCTCGGAAGAGGTGAAGAGCAAGCGATCAAAGAGATATGAGACGAAGCTGAAGTATGCAGGCTTCCCCTTCAGGAAAACAATGGACGAGTTCGATTTCTCGTTCCAGAAATCCATTGACAGATCTGTCATAGACGATCTCATGACAATGAGGTTCATA
>JAJZYV010000130.1 GCA_021797955.1 Thermoplasmata archaeon | reverse complement strand
ATTGCTTGTGGCCCTTCTGCCAACCATCATAGGTGGAATAATGGCATTTGCGGGTTTTATCGTTCTCATAATAGGATTGGTGTTGAGGCGGAAAGAACCTCCGATGCCAGATTTGAACTACTAAACTTACTAAATTAATTATTTTTTGAATTGTTTCAAATTAATCAGGATAAAAAGAATTTTGGAGTTGTGAGACATGTTTATATACTCTATGACCATGATTAATTCCAAAAAATGAGAGAATTGAAGACTGTCCTATTTTTAAACCTTAACTCCGCAGAGTTATAGGGATTATTAATTTCAATCTGTCTGAAACCTCCTTTTTTCCTTATTTGACTGAGAGAAATGTTTATTTCCTCATATTCCCTATAGGGTTTATGGAAGAATGGGTGGCGAAGATCCTTGGGGAGGAGAGGAAGAAACGCAGTATTCCACTTGAGGTGAAGTTTCTCAACGGGAACTATTACCTGTATCATTCCACTTCGAGATATGACAGGGAAACACATGGCCCCAGGAAGGTTTCCCAATACATAGGAAGGATCACGGAGAAGGGTGTGAAGGAATCTCACCATACTCCAAGAACCGTGTATGAGTATGGAAATTCACAGATCGTATATTCCATGTCAGGTGATCTTATACAAATACTGAGAAAGCATTTCCCTGACAGGTGGGAATCACTCTATGCACTTTCTGTTGTAAGGCTATTTGATCCTGTGCCATTGAAATCTGTGAAGGACAGATGGGAGAAGCTCCATCTGTCCACTCTCATACATGCATCCCTCTCTCCAAACACATTGGGGGATACCCTCAGGGAAACTGGATCAGACATGGCAGGGCAGTATGACTTCTTCTCTGACATGATGGAGGATTCCGACAAGCTGGCCCTTGATCTTTCATCCATATTCTCCAGATCCGAGAACATAAACATGGCACAGAAAGGGCACAATGCAGATCATGAATACATACCGCAGATCAACATGGCCATGGTATTTGATCTTGATCGGTACAGGCCCGTATTCCTCAAGCCCATTGACGGTAGCGTGAGGGATGTGAAATCTCTCAGGAAGATACTGGATGAGATCAGTTTCCATGGGATACTTGTGCTTGACAGGGGATTCGCATCCTATGACCTTGCAGAGATCATGTCAACGGAGATGAAATTCATCATGCCTCTCAGGAGAAATTCAGATCTCACAGATTATGGAATGAAGCTTGTATCCAGTTTCATGTACAGGGAGAGGGGAATACTCTGCGGATTCACAAATCATGAAGGGTACAGGATATACGTATTCCAGGATCAGTCACTCATGGCAGAAGAATCAAGCAACTTCATCTCACTCATTGCAGAGGGAAAGAGGAATCAGAACCAGTATGGGAAGGCTTCCGAAATGTTCGGAAAGATATCGATCCTGTCGAACATCAGGGACGGGCCTGAATCCATATACATGATGTACAAGCAGAGGGAGGAGATAGAGCAGGCATTCGATGCCATGAAGAATGAGCTTGAAAATGACAAGTCATACCTGAGGGATGAGGACTCCATAAGGGGATATTTTTTCGTATCATTCCTGTCGCTCTATCTTTATTATACAATATTCGTAAGGATCAGGGAGGCAGGTCTCACGAACAGGATATCGGTGAAGGATGCACTGCTGAAGTTTTCCAGAGTCTACCAGATAGTGGAAGGGAAGAAATCCATCATGTCGGAAATACCCGCATCATCCGCAAAGCTTGATGAGCAGCTTGGTACAAATATATTCCCTAAAAAGTTGAGGAGTTAAGGTTATAAAATCAACAAACACTGAAATTTAAATACTTCTATCACCTTTTTCCTTTTTCTTACATTTTCTTGTCAAATGTTATTTATTCTTAAAAAACTCCTCTATGAAGTATACAATTGAAAATAATAGGACTCAGAAGATAAACTACACAATAAACACCCAAATGAAAGGCTAGTATTGAAAAAATAAACCATAAATAGATCAAAGGCAATATAAGGAGAAAAATAGTGGAAGAAAGGGGAATAGGGAACGTGTGAAAGTAGAAATTTACTTCGATTAAGGAGTACTAAGTATGCGGTCATCAAAAATACAAAGCACAACCATATTGTTCAGAAAACAGCCATAGAATGCCTGTTAAAATGATATGAGCATATCACGAAGGGGTATTGTTTAGTAAACACACTTTGATCAATAAGAGATATTATATTGATGATAATACACAAAATTTATTTGCCCTGAGTTTAATGAAGTATTCCACATAAATAAGTGACTTATATTAGCATCAATATTTGGATCTACAACCAACACATTTGAAAATGGATAAATGGCATAAGGAAGAATATATGAAGCAATGTCTGTATTATTCAAGTAAAAGTTTATAGTCCCATTATTGTAAGTTAGAAAGAGGGTATAGCTAATATTGTATTTTATGCTCTCTGAAGTCCATAACCTGACCCAACTATTTGAGATATTTAAATAATTTCCAGTATTTGAATATATGGCACTTTCGGGCCAGTATGTGTTATTATAATTATGTGATCCACCGAGATCACTTTCAGGCCATAAACCTAATGAAAATGTTGGGGTTGTGGTTGTGATTAATGTTAAATACTGGTTAGGGATAAAATTGTGTGAAATAGTAAAAGATATTGAAACCGAAAACGCATTCTTAATAGTGCTCATTTCTGAAAGATTAATTGTTTGACTTTGAGAGATGTTTCCTGTATCGAGGATGTTGGACAAATACAGATTATACAGAGCAGGTCCAGACAAGTTATCTGTTATGTAAATAATGCTTATTGCGGGGGAACCATTTTCTCTGTTTATTTGGCGTAATATAGTGAATTTTACGCTATTGTTATTAAGAAAAGATATGTAATTGTTATTTTGGGTCAACACTATTGCACCATTTCGATCATTTGTTGGTAGGGAATTCGCATTTAAAAGATTCATGTTCTTAATTTTTCCATTTGAAAATGTGTATAACCATTCAATTGGATAATGCATCGTATAGAACCAAAAATTTGCATTAGTACTATTCACAAATCCAACCGTTGGAAAAATATAGTAAAGGGGATATTTTTCAAGATCATGTTGTTCAATAAACTTAGCAGTATGATCCCATCCATAAAATGAATAGTATAACGATGAATTCGAGTTTTCATAATAGGAATTGTTGTAAAGATCTTGTGATAAATTTCCAATACCAATTGTTGCTACAAGTACCATAACAATCACAAATATGCTTGCAGGATGAGATAAGATAGTTTTATTCTTGACCGCGGCAGAATTTCCAATTGCCACTTTTGAGGACAAATTTCTCTTTTGATAATTTTTAAGGTAAGCAAAAATATATGTGATTGAAATGGAAATCATAATAATCATAAATGGAAGAGCAAATATTCCCTCAGAAGGTTCAAAATAACTTACAGGATTGAGCAAGTTAAACATTGGGACCAAAAAACCACTGAAGCAAAAGAATATGATCATAGAAAGTAACTTTCTGCTTGTAGATAATTTATTTAATATAAAAAGAACAAAAAAGATAATAAGAAAAGGAAATTCGAATAAATAAATAAAAGGTACAAGAACTGGAGTTGGATAATTAAGACCAAAACTAGTGAATTCATTGAGCCAAACGATTTTATAAGGGGATATTGAATAAAGGAATCTTATCAAAAAATCATTAAAAGATATAAAGAAAGGTTTCGAAATTAGAATATATTGATATGGTGCTGAATTTCTTAGAAGATAAGGCAACAATGATGATCCGGTCAAGTAGAATGCTTTCAATGCATACCAAGTCACTACATTGGCAGTGATTAAAGGCAGAAAAAATTTGATCTTTTGAAAACCAGAGTTGAATTTGTCAATGCGATCTATTATTAAAAGTGTTATAACGTATATAAAAGCGAAGAATGTTGGTAAAATGCCATAAAGAAGACCTGAACTTAAAGAAGTTAACAAAAGAGTACTGAGAATAAAGAAATAAAAATATCTCATACGTTTTTCGATATAGAATAAAATCAAGAAATATATTGCTATCAAATAGAAAAAGAGGGGCTCTATTTCTATCCCAAAACCCACTCTGCTAGTAACAATAGCGGAGGGTGATATACCCCAGAGTATTGATGATATAAGAGAGGTAACTTCACTTTTGGTGATCCTCTTTGTTATATAGTACAAAGGAAATACAATCAAAGAGCCATATACACTCACTCCTATTCTTGCTGAAATTGTGCTTGGTCCAAATATATGTATTGCTGGTATTGTCAAATTTATCATATAATTATAGTATTCATAAATATTGTATCCTGGGGCAGAGAACAAAGAACTCTTAAAATGCATCTGAAGAAAACCTGAAAAAAGGTAGATCAGCTCATCGTTAAAAAGACCCGGATAAACCATCCCCAGTTCATACACTCTAAGAAATAATGCTCCACTGAATACTAATAGCAAACTGAGAATCTCTTTCTCTCGACTATTGAAGATTGATTTCATGTTTGTCCCTCCAGTTCAAATGTACCAGCAACTTTATTTGCAATTTCGTGTATTTTAGATTCTGTATTCATGTTTTTTTTGTAATTATAGGTAGTTAAGAGTTCCGTGATTGCTTTGATAACTTCATTATCATTATCACAAAGTTTAATCATATCAGAATTTTCTGAGATCTCTTTGAATTCAGGTAAATTATTAGCCACCACATCAACCCCGTAAAATTTTGCTATTGATAAGACATCTGAGAATCCGCCAGAGGCTCTATATAGCAATAAAAGGATATCGTGTAGTTCAAAAATATCTCTAGTTTCTGAATCATTCACAAGTCGAGAAATTTTATTATCAATAATCTGTTCATATGCGGATATAATGCGGTCGTACTCCAAAACGTACTCAGGGAAGTTTATATTAACTGGACCAGCTAGAGTCAATGTAAAATCATAGCCCGAATCTTTCATCTTTTTTAAAATTCTAAGTGATCTCTCTAGGTCTTTCTGAGGACCCCAATATCCAAACAACAATATCTTTTTAACACTTGGGCCAGATTTCATGTAAGAACCAAAGGAGTTTTTTGAACGATTAGAATAGAATGATGGTACTGCCGCAACGAATTCTAGGTCAACGTATCCGATTTTTGAAGAAGGCCAAGAGTTCGAGAAATATGATACATATGACTTCAAAGTCAATTTAGTTCTAATGATGTGAAATAATACTAATTCTGTTAAGGTGAGAAAGGAGATTCGAAGTTTGTTAAACAAATTTGAATATCCCAGCAATAGAGCGTTATTTGTCAGAGGTGTATTGTGATAGATAATCCTAGTGTTTACTTTACGAAATCGCAAAATAATAGGAACTAAGTGGAAAAAGAAATTTGATACTGTACCGGTTCCAAGTGTTGTTGGCAACATATTAAAAATAATAATATTGGGGTTATCTATCATCACTTTCTTAATAAGACTGAATACTGTCATTGGATTTTTTGGATCAATTATTGGAATAATTTTAAGTTTAAGTTTTTCATCATAAATTAATTTTTCATAGTTAAATTGTGTACGTTCATTCTCAATTATTGTATATATCAATATTTCACTAATTTTATCAATTTTAGAAAGTAAAATAGCAATGCCAGTTGTTATTTCTGCTAGTGATAGACCATGGTCGATGAAATTACCAACTAATGCAATTCTTAACTGCTCGTTGCAATCGCCATCAGAGTTATGCATATCAGTTTTCTTTTCATGACTCATTGTTTCCCAAATCTCAATGTTAGAAGATTAATTAATATTATCGTAACTAGTGGCACGACAATTTTGTAATACTGATCTGCCCCAGCAGAAATTTGAACACTTCTCTTCACTTCTCATCTAGTGTTACTTCGATTTCTTTCTTTTGATATTTTTCTCAGAATGCCTGATCATCTAGGAACTTCCTCCTGGATTCCTTTGAAGGAAGATAATCAATGGAAGAATGCGGCCTGCATTCATTGTAGTCCGTGAATGCAATTCATATCTCTATAG
>JAJZYV010000129.1 GCA_021797955.1 Thermoplasmata archaeon | reverse complement strand
TTCCTGCCCTCATCCCTGTGCGGGGAGAGAAGATTCCATCGCATACACCTATTACTTCTCCCACAGAGAAGAAAGTGCCAATCGGCGATATGAATCAGGGGAGATTCATTTCAAAGCCTCAAGGGCAGTTTATCGTAACTCCCCCTCCCTACACCTGAATCTGGCTTAACCAGATTCAGCGGACGTAGGTTAAATCTCTTATAGCACTCATTTCAAGATGTCAACGAAATAGGTCCTGATACTTCTATCGGATGTCTTCATGAAATAGCACATTCAAAGCGTCCGCTTGTTTACGATCTACAGGAAATGTTCCGATACGTTGTTGACTATTCTGTGATTGAATTACTGGAAACGAAGCTGAAGACATCGGATTTCAAAATAACAAAGAATTGTCATATTCGTTTGAAACCTGAAACAGCGGAGATATTGATTGAGAAAATAAAGAATAATTTCAATACACGTTATGAATTTAAGAAAAAACCAATATACACTTGACAACATCTTGTTTGAGAATGTTATGGAATTGAGCAGATACATCTTAGGAAAGGCAAAAAGATTAGATTTCAAGACACTAGATATTGAAATATCAAGGAATGATAATATAGTTATAAGAAGCAAGATAATGTCAATTGATCTTGGAAGAAGGAAACAATCGAAGATAAATAAATCTGCATTATGGTATGACCAAAAGAAGATTAAAGAAGGTAAGAGTATTAGGATGCATAATAAGACAAGGGAGGGGATTGAATGAGTTTGAAAGGAAAGCTTGACAGATTTTTAATTAAAATCTGTAATTATGTTTGGAATGTTTCTTTTTCGCATAACATAAGCTTTGAATTACAAAAAGAAGCACTTAGGTCAACCGCAAATTTCGTAAATTTAAATTTAAAAGATATAGAATCCGTATCAAGAAGAGAAGAGATTTGGGATATTGCTATACAAAAGATAAAAAATTCTAGCGGGATAATCCTTGAATTCGGAGTCTATAAAGGTGAATCAATTAATTATATTGCTTCTAAATTACCGGAGGAGACAATTTATGGATTTGATTCATTTGAAGGATTACCTGAATTTTGGAGAGATGGTTTGCCTCTAAAAAGTTTTAAAGTTGAAAACCAAAATAAATTAAAAATTAGAGATAACGTAGTTCTTTTGAAGGGCTATTTTGAAAATACTTTACCAGAGTTTTTAAAGAAAAATGATTCTATGATCAAATTGATGCACATTGATAGTGATTTATATTCTTCCGCCAAAACTATTTTCAATTACACCAAGGAACGTATTCAAAAAGGAACAATTATTATTTTTGATGAATTTTTTAATTATCCTGGGTGGGAAAACGGTGAATTCTTAGCCTTTAAAGAATTTACAGATAAAACCAAAATAGGATTCAAATACTTTACTTATAATCTGAATGGGGAGCAATTAGCTGTAGTTATAACGTAAGAGTAATAAAGAAGGAGAATGACTTTTGAAGGAAACAAACAACCTTGACTAAACACAGATTGCAGGAATTGAAGTAGATGACTACTTAGAGTATGCCAACCTTATGGAATTCTAAAATTGAATTTTATCATTAAAGCCTAAACATGTTAATGGAAAAGAAATATCACAAAAAGCCCTTCTATAAAATAAAAAAAATAAAGAGTGAAAAGCATTTAAATGCAAAGGTTAAGTTTGTTAAAACCTATCTTTGCCAATTTGTAACACTACAATTCAATGGAAATCTTCTCCAGGAGTTCCTTCTGCTCTTTTGTTAACTCAACAACAGAATGTGATCCATTTGTGTAAACGATCTCCTTTATGCCTGATATGATCTTCTCAGTCTGCTGATAGGTAAATCCAGACCGGGATGCAATCATCGCCATTATGGAGTAACCAAGGATGGAGAGGAACATCCTTGCCCTTATTCCTCTCTCCGTTCTGGCATACAATGGTTCCATGGATGGCTTTGAATGCATGAATGCCTTCTCAACCACATCCTTCTGCCTGTATATCCTAAGAATATCCTCGGCGCTCATCCTTGTGTTTGTGAAAAGCACAAAGTAACCCATCCTGTTTGTTCTTGCCTGTACTGCATTATGCTTCAGCCTGTACGTGAATGTCTTTCCAGATGATCTGATCTCAATGTACTTCAGCAACTTACCTGCTGCCTTCATGACAGCTCTGATCATGTCCTGCTCGGTGTCAAACTCCTTTTCCTGCATTTCATGAAGATCTCTTTCCATGCCCGATAACCCGGCGTAGAAGGCCTGAATCTTCTCCGCCCTCAGCTTTGTGGAGAAAAATACAATATACCTTGTTCCTTCTACGCTGTGATCCATGTGGAATATTGTATCGTTACCAGAAGGAATGTAATTTCTGGAATTCTCTATTCCTCTCGATTTTGAAAGAAGATCCCTGTAGAGGCTCAACGTTGCAGGTATGGCACCTATCAGGCTGTATTTGCTCAGATCCTGAATATTCTTCTTAGAATAAAAGCCCCTGTCCATTACGATCATTATTGATGCTATGCCGAAATCTTTCAATTCCATGGCAAAGTACTTTACTGTCGATACGGAGACAATGTTTCCCGACAGGATTCGGTGATGAATAGGTATTCCATGATCCCTTGTGACTGCAAGCACGAAGTTGATCTCCTTGTTACTGCTATTGTAAGGATAGTAATGGCCGTATCCTGCAAGATCGTTACAGGATCCAAAATACCTGATTGCGCTGAGATCGTATACAATGCCAGAGGAACCGAAGGATTTCACAATTCTCTGAGATAATGAGTGCTCGAGTATGGATATGATATCAGGATTCTCTGATCCTATGAAATCAGTAAGATCACGATCCTCCTTTACAGATCCTTCATGGATTCCAGTGTGGAGATCGATGGAACCATATGAACCCGTCATGGATCCTGCTGCCAGGATCACTATCCTTCTCGCTGCCTCCCGGATGTTTGTCAGGCCATCAAGTGCTGAAATGAATGAATCCTGCATGCCGAAATCCTCAGCGAACCTGTAGATTATGTATGGAGCTGAATCAAGCACCTTACGGGCAGTGATCCTGTTCCTCGGCTTCCGCAAGGTCGCTATATTATCCTTTATGATCTCCTTTCCCTTGTACTCCGATCTCTGCCTTACCTTGCCGGTCTCCTTGTCCCTGTAACTTGTTACCTCATAGAGATAGACATTGTCTCCCCTTACAAGTCTCCTGATGTATGTCAATGTAGTAGTAATCGCACTAAATAGCATAAGTAACTTTCTGTTACCAGGTCCAGTCAAATACTATGTTCACAGAAAGATGTAGTGTTATTCAAGGGCGAAGATAGGATTGATTGTAAAGTCCCGGCATCATGAAGCCTGCCAGATCTTCGTGCTTAAACCGATAACCCATCCAGGAAGCCATTTCCTTCAGATTATTCTTGGATGGGATTACTATCGTCTCCCTTATAGTGTTTAGGGCATCAACATAGTAGGCGCTTTGGGATTCATGAGGGAACCTGTATTGCTTCAGTCTTGCCTCTATAAAATGAAGGTCAAAGAAATTGCCGGAGAATATCACAATCTTTCCCCGGATACTTTTGAAAAGACTTAGGTACTGCTTTAGTATTGTCCTCTCTTTTTCAGGGCTTTCCGCAAAGAGCTGAATTAGTTTGCCTGTTTTCCTAAAAAGCATTCAAATGAGCCATATTTGAGAGTCATGAAACAACCCGGTCGTTTCTATATCCAGGTATACCTCATCATCAAAGTTGAACAGTTTCTCTGCCATATCTACAGAAATACCATTTCTGAGAATGAACTTATGATCGATATAATCCCTTGCAATTGCAGATAACTTTTCCAAACGAATTCCGTTGACCAAATTTGTTTTCGCTGCACTGGAGTCGACCTTGGCCAGGTCCTCTATGGTCTTTATTCCCATATCATTCAATGTCTTGGAGCGTTGGGATGCTATTCCATACAGTTTTTCTAATGGACTCGGTTCAGAAGCCGGACTGGATCTGATCAGTTCAATAAGGGCCATCAGCCGCTCCTCGTTGAGTTCAATATTGTCGGCAGGTATGCAATATATGGCACCATATCTGGGGAAGAAGAGCCCAACCTCTCTGACGTCCGGAAAGTCCCTCATTTCTTCTGGGGGAAATTGGAGGGGGTTGAAATTATTCAGCTGCAATAGGGCATAATATCCTACAATCTGCGCAAGTTCATAATCACCAATACGTGGCATTGTTGAGGTCTTGAGGTCTATGAGGGATGTGGATGTTATTATGTCAGCATCTGCACCACCAACGAGTTTTGAGTATTCGCCGAATGTTGGGTTGAGGAGTATCGTGCTGCTTCCCTTGAATCTTTTGGACCTCATGAATTTTTTGGATCTGTTGAGCATGGAAATCACGTCGTCGACATCGGCCCTTTGTGGGTTGGGCATAAGGTTTTCATCAGGCACGGGTACAGAAGGTAGGGTGAAATCGCGGTAAACCCAATCTAACCAGGACAGACGAAAGCACATTTCCACCATTCTCCTAAGTTTGGAGGTGGTTGGGTTCTTGATGTAATCCTCCCTGGCCTCTTTTGCCCCTTTCAGAGTCATCAGAGCGGGCATCTGCCACTTCTGGGAGTAAGGCAATAGATTTTCAAGTATCAGGTTTGCTCCAGCTTTTGCCACCCATTCAGCCTCCTTGGCAAAAGGATAGATTCTCAGGAGTTCGAATCTGAATGCGTAATCAAAAGCGGTTCCAACCAACGCATAATTGGAGATATTTGTAAATTGGCCCTTTGCAATTGTTGGCATCTTAGGAATTTCCTTGACAGTTGAAACAAGGAATTCCCTTATGTCTCGCCTGTGCCCTATCAGACCTGTCAGACTCATGAAATCCCTAAATATACACTATTCCATTGTCCATAAAAGAGTTCTTTTCTGGACAACAATATCATGGGTAGGAGGTATACAAATAAACGGGTCAGGTTTCAGGGGTAGGTTTTTCGGACAGTTTATTGCGCGCAGAGATTACTTCCTCGGATAAGGTCCCCTATACTCTTAGAATATAAATTTCTCTTGAAAGGTGAGGACTCGTTTCACAGAATAACTAACATTTCATAAGTAGTTTGTCTTCTTATTTTTAGTAACTGGTTGAAGGGTAAGTCCATCCATTTTCTGACCATCATTTAGTAGGTAGAACTTCAACATATTGCTTTTCGTATTCGAACACTCTATTGTAGCTTCACAGTAGAATTTCCCTTGACTATACTCACTTTCAGGGTTCCTCCTTTTAGGATAACGAGGCAAAAAACTTTCAGGCACATGGATATAACAGCTAGTTTCTTTATCAATTTTCATAGCCATATCCAGTTTGTTCCTTTCCCCTGCTTGAAGGTACCTCGCTCAGCGATTCCTTCTTCTCCCCGCTCTTTCTCTAGCCAATTTGAAAGCACTCCTATTGGATTGGCATAGCACTCGCTCCATAGTCAACCAACCAATCATAGAATTAGATAAGAATTTATGAGGAAAGGTTAATATTATATTCGACCAATATAGTATTGCAGGCGGGACATCCCGTGACGAATCTTAAGCATCTATTGGCGCATATAAATAACTATGAACGGATAAGTAGACATTGAATAATAAAATGTAAATCGCGTTGTCTTAACTCTGAAGAAAAAATCGATGAAACGCCATAAAGACACAAGAGTGCAGGAGCCAGAATATGGCAACTATTAAGATAGGAGATGACGAAATAATGTTTATGGAAAGGTGCGTTTGAGTGAAAAGAATATCTGAAATAGACAAGAAGTTAGATCTGATGGCAACTATTTCTGTGAAACCAGAACCTCAATGGTTCAAAATCACAGAAAACCTTGAGTGGAGATACCCCGGAAGGGTTTTCGAAGAATCCGGAAAGAAGTTTTTCCAAATCTATCTCCAGAAAAATCTCATCTCACAGAAAGATCTTTCAATTCTGACTTTCATGCCAAATTATGTGATTAAAAATAATTATTATACGACCTCATTTGACATCAAGGACTCACAGTCAGTTGATCTCATCCTA
>JAJZYV010000128.1 GCA_021797955.1 Thermoplasmata archaeon | reverse complement strand
TGGGGCATTGATTGGTTTGCAGCTCCGACGTTATCTAAAGTCTATTTTCTTCTCATCGATAAAATGCCGGCTATAATCCCTATTGTTATCATCACGATTCCAAGGAGTTGCGCTTTCCCAAATTCATATACCCCTCCAAGAACCAGAAAGCCACCGAAAATTGACATGGGAATATTTCCACTTCTTGGCTGGATTACCTGTGCTTCCTCACTTTCCAGCTTCCTTCGCAGCAGAGGTAGAATTGATACCCCTGCTTCAATCGATCTGACTGACTCCTCCAAAAACATGCTGATCTGCTTTTCGTAAAGTTCCTTTAATAATCCTTCATCACGAAATAGTTTTATCAGAACCTTTACAAATTTAAAGTCTGGATCAAGAAGCAGGCAAATTCCTTCCAGCAGCGAACTCATCCTCATGTAGAGAACAAGCGAGGTTGGCAGTCTAAAGGGAAATTCAAACACCACGTCATTAGCCACCTCCAGAAGTTCTCTTATCTCGCTTTCTTCTGCCCTCTTCCCGGATAGTCCCGACATACCAAGTTCTACACTTCTTTTTATCACACCCCTGTTGGCTGCTGGAGACAGCGCCTTTACTCCAATCAACGAATCGACTATCTGGTCAATGTCGCCTCTGGTTAGTCCGTCGTAAAGGGACATCAGGTAGAACTTTGTGTTGCCGTCCAGAACACCTACCATGCCAAAATCATATAGGATGATCTCGCCTTTGTCAGTGACTGACAGGTTTCCTGGATGAGGATCCGCATGGAAAATATCGTCACTAAGTAGCATTCTTATAAATGATATATCCAGATCATATGCAAGTTTAGATACGTTGATCCCTTTTTCTTTCAGTGACTTTACATCTGTAATTTTTGTTCCACTTATGTAATCCATCACCATAACTTGTGATGTGGTGAGGTCATCGTAAATTGCGGGCACGATAACCTTCTCCCTTCCCTGGATATTCTTGGCTATTCTTTTCGAATTAGATGATTCGCGAAGGTAGTCTAATTCCTGGATAATCCTTTTCCTGTATTCCCTCAATATATTTGTGAGACTGACATACAGGAAATTTTCCAATCTTCCCCTTGCAAAATGCAAAATTTTATCGAGGATGATTATGTCTCTCTTTACCATGAATTCTACATTCGGCCTGTTTACCTTCACCGCGACATCTTTTCCCTTGTATCTGGCTCTGTAGACCTGGCCCAAGGAGGCAGCCGAAATGGACTCAGGATTGAAATCTTCAAAAATTTCCTTGTAATTCCCAAGATTCTTTCTGATAATTGGTTCCACTTCTGAAAATGGAGCAGGTGGCACACTGTCCTGCAGCAATTCAAATGATCTTATATATTCCTTGGGTAAAAGATCCGGACGAGCAGAGAGGATCTGCCCCAGTTTTACAAATGTTGGCCCAAGTTCGATGAATTTTTCCACTGCCTTTTTTCCATTCCTCTCCCTTCTATAATCCCAATCCTTTCCATTTTCTGTTTTCGCGGTTTTTCTATCCTTAAGAAATTTTCTGAAGGCAGGATATAGGGAAAAAAATATCTTTAACTCCCTTCGGAAAAGACCTTTTGTAATGTCCACCCCATCCTTCATCTTACTGTTAACCTACTTTGATAATTAACGCTTTTGGGCTATTTCGAGTTTTTGGATGATGTTTCTGTTTTACCAATCATTTTTGTTTATCAGTTCGTCATAAAGAATCGTTAACCTGTTCTTTCTTTTCTTTTCACTTTCTGCTATATTCAAAAGGAGTTTTTTGATATTCTCACTCTCATAGTCCTCTGCCAACAACTCTGACATTTTGTAAATGGCATCTGATTTCGATATGGACCACGCAAGAATGCTTTTTGGGTCATCTCCTGTCGGGTTTTCCTCGAGAGACACTATATGATCCAACATTCCAAAGTCGTCTTCATTTCCTGTTCTTCTTGAGTACATCACACCACTGGAACTGTCTGCACTTTCAAGTATTTCTATATCTTTCCTTTCCATTTGAATTAGTTCATCTAATATTTGGAGTGTGTGTGATAATTTGCTTTTTTCCTTTAATTTTTCATATTTTCTTATAATATCCTCTTTCACCACAATTAACTTTTTAATCATTTTTTCCGATATCACTTCGGGTGGCTTTCCTGAAATCGAATCTCTCTCGTCCACCATACTGTTACATTAAATCATTTGTATATAGATTTATCGTCACATAATGAGGAATATTTAACCTGACATTAATTTTTTAAATGTTTAATAGTGTGAAAGTTAAATCTTCCCAAATGTATAAAAAATAATAGAGTGTTACCAATACCTTACTATGATTATATCTCCATCGGTTATCTCGTGCAAACTTGAAAATCTCAAATATGAGATAGAACAATCTGTTTTAGGAGGTGCAGGACAGTTTCATCTTGATATAATGGATGGGCACTTTGTTCCAAACATAACAATGGGATCAGATCTTTTAAAGGCCGTTAGAAGATGCACAGATTTGCCTTTGGAAGCTCATATGATGGTGACATATCCCTCCAGATACTGGAAGGTTTTTGCTGATGCCGGGGCTGATATTCTGCTTTTCCATTATGAATCAAACGTTCCCCTTTTAAAATGTTTCAAAGAGGTAAAAGAGTACCGGAAAAATTATGGTATAGTTTTGAATCCGGAAACTCCTTTCGATGAGATTAAGGATATTCTGGATGGCGCTAGCATGCTTGTCTTGATGAGTGTGCACCCTGGTTTTTCTGGACAGAGTTTCATTGAGGGAACCACAAGTAAAATAAAGAAGGCGAGAAATTACATAGATGAAAATGGATTGGACACATTGATAGAAATAGATGGAGGAATTAACGATAAGAATGCCTCAATTGCGTCACGATCAGGTGCGGATATACTGGTTTCTGCATCTTATATTTATGGTGGAGTAATCACAGAAAGGATAAGAAAATTGAAGTCTCTGTCTTCACTGGAAACTGAGTAAAACTCTACCCTTTCTTTTCCCGGAAAAATAGTTCAAGGCACTCTTTATATCACTTAGTGGGAATATCTTATCAACCTGAACCCTAAGGTTTTCTTTATCGGCTATAGATAACAACTCAATTAAATCCATTCTGCTTCCTCCTGTGGAACCTATGATTCTGAGCTCCCGTGTATACAATTTACCTATATCGATCACTCCTTTCACCCCCGTTAGAACACCGAAGCTTACAAGCCTGCCCCTTCTTCTCAAGTGACTCAAACTCCCGGATAAAATCTCTCCTCCAAGTGGGTTTATTATTACATCAGCTTCAAGTTCCAGCGGAATATTCTCCATTGAAAAGATTTCATCTGCTCCAAATTCCTTCACAAAATCGTTCCTTGAAATTGCTGTTACTTTCATTCCAAAAATTCTTCCCAATTGAAGAGAGAATAACCCAGTGTTTCCTGAGGCGCCATATACAAGAAGGCTTTCTCCCGGTTTTGAGTTGGCTTCTTTCAGCGCATGGTAAGCTGTGATTGCGTCAATGGGTAGGGAGGTGGCTACATAATCCGACACTGTGTCTGGAACCTTGAATACGTTCTCCTCCCTAACGCTTATAATCTCAGAATACCCACCGTTTGACATAACTCCCCACAGTCCACCATTCGGACATAAATACTCTTTTCCAGAAATACAGAGATTGCATTTGCCGTCATATTCCCTGTTATATATGATTACCCTGTCACCCTTTTTGATTAGGTTCCCATTATCCATAGACTCACCGAATATCTCCGAACCAGGTATATGGGGCATGGGAGAGACGCCGTAAAGTACCTTTCCTGCAATAACATTATATTCGAGCGGGTTTATGCCAGCAAATTTTGTCTTAATCCTTATGAAGCCATGTTTTTGCTTTGGTTCATCCATTTCTTCAATTCTTAGATTCTCAAGACCAAATTTGCTCAAGACTGCAGCCTTCATATCACACCATTCGTTTATAGTATTTCAAATTGAAATTTTATTCTCTGAAGTAAAGTACCATTTGTTGAATGAATAAAGGATTCAATAGAAAAAACAGGCATAAAATATATATTGATAATTCATGGGATTGCATATGACTCCGGTGGAAATTGAAAGACCATGGATTGCAAAGGGACTGGGGAAGAAAACCTTCACAGTGACTGTGTTTATCATTTTGTTGTCCTTTGGTATCCTGGCGGAATTTAACTTTTATGGGGGAACTACAGTCAACATACAGTGCGTGAAGGTTGAGGTAAACAGCGGAAAATCAGGATCCACAAATTTTTCTTTTGCCTATGGCAAATTTACATATGGACCAGGTGAAAAAGTTGCCATTAACTTACAATTCCCAATAGAACTATCTAAATATATCAGTGAAAACCACATAAATTCATATTCAATAATACGAATCCAAAATGGTTTCAATTTGATTTCCTATGGAAATATACAGAACAATTCCGGCATGATGATCACAGAAATTATCCTGATAACTCCCACTTCCAATTTCTATGGTTCAATATTCATTGAGATTACACTTAATTGATATTAATTCCTATTCAAGAATCAGACCACCAGAATAATGGAGTTCATAAATTATTTCCTCCTCGATGTCAACTGACTCATATCCCATAAAGTGCTCCAAACTTCCATTAGCGCTGTTTCTATATGTTAATTTTCCATCGGTAAAATAAGCCCTTCCCCTAACAGGAATTTCTTCATCTGGCTCCGAAAGACAACTGCCTAGGAAATTGAGCACCTCCCGAGAATCCACATCATCTATAATTATACCGCCAGAATAGACGGATGACCATATGGGCTTGTTGTTTTCAAATACTATTTCTTGTCCTGCCCTAAAAATATTACCAATAGATTGGTTCACATACCTTAGCTTTCCCTTTGAGAAGTTCGAAAGTGCAGACCATTTTGCACCGCTAGGATTCGAGTTGGATTTCTGCGACTGCGAGTTAAATTTTGCCAAGATTATAAAGTCTCTCAATTCAGCCTCTTCCATCACCTGTAAATTGTTAAGTGAGATAATAATATTGGCTATAAGTTGTCTGTCAGATTATGATGTGGCTATACTTTCTAAATTTTGCAATAATTCCTTTTCCACGTGATCTGACCAGGCAATCTCGGGTATATCGACAACAATAAAAATTTCTGATAACAATAAAACTTCTACTGCAGTAACTGCAATATCACCGAGTAACTTCCCTACACCCACGTGTACTCTGATCTGATTTGATTCTGCGGTAAAAACAAATGTAATTGCCCTGTTCGCGGCTATTAAGCCCCTCAGGATCCCTGACTTTTGCACCTGCATTATGGCCTGGTCGCCTGAGACATTGCTCTGTACCTTCCATCCTAAATTTGTAAGTTGATTTGAAAATTCCTTGACTATGTCCCCTAAATTCTTTTGTGTTGTGAATACTCTTTCTTTTTTGAAAATTTCCATAATGTGCAAATTGAATCATTTTATTTAAACAGTTCATTTTTTGTTACAATACATAATTTATATGGAGGAAATCCATTCATCGAAGTATTGGCAGACAGCGAACTGAATTTTAAAACGTGGAAAAAATTATTTGTAAGAGGAAAAACAACTGCAGTTTATTTAGCCATCATAAATTTCGTAATTTTTTCAGTTTTGGTATTAATGTTCAGATATAATCTGGTTATCTTCGTGATCTGCGATATTGGTGATCTGGCATCCTTTGGCGTTCTGGTTGATTTCGTGTCCCATTTATTCAACGATAATTGGATTTCTCCTGCTGACCATAATGGCTGGATGAACAGGTTTGCAAGTGGCAGAACGCATGATACGTATGGCCTAATACTGCAGATATCAGTTTCTGCAATGATGTGTATTCGTATGCCTTTTATTCTTATATCAACTCCATTTTCTTTGTTCCAACTGTATTCTGTCATAAAATTGAGGTTTTTCCACTGAGTTCATTCCAAAAAAATAATAGAAACAAAGGATTCACATACTATGGATCAGCTTAATTTTGAGGTTCTTGATGATAATGTTAAGAGATACGCCCGTTCTGAAACCGAAAAATTTTATCACATTACTG
>JAJZYV010000127.1 GCA_021797955.1 Thermoplasmata archaeon | reverse complement strand
TTCCTGAAGATATCTTAATCCGCCATGGATCAACTTCGATGAGCCCTGACTTGTCCCTGAACCAAAGTCTGATTTTTCAACAAGAATTGCTGATATGCCATTCTTTGAAAGTATATTTGCAATTCCCGCACCTGTGATTCCACCGCCTATTATGAGAACATCATAGAAACCTCCATCAGCTTGGTCTATGTCCTTCTCCCTGGTAATATAAGAAAATTCCTTCATCTGTTCAATCCTCTGAGAACAGCGGATCGTATATCCTTTTCCTAATTGGAGTTATCTTCTCGTCAAGATATTTTTCCAGATATTTACCTAGACCATGATGGTGACTCACTGCACATCCATTTTCTATGAATGTATTCATTATTACATCACGGACATTTTCCAGTAGTTTCATCTGATCATCTTCTCTCCAAATGACAAATGTGAAATAAATACAGGCTCCAGAAGAGTAAATGTGAGATATATGCGACATTATGATTCCCTTTGCATGTTCCTTCTCGATCTGATCCGAGAATCTCTGTTGCACCGCTTTGTGAACATTATAAAGGTTGCTCCATGTTGTGGACGTTTCAAGCGTATCAGGTATCATACCTTTCTTCCACAGAATATTTCCCAAAGCAGGTCTTGAATATCTTCCTTCAAGCCATTGCCTGGCTGGGTACTTCCCTGCATTTATTGCTTTTCGTGGTATTTCAGGTGATGGAATAGAATTATTAACCATTATGAGCATGGAACCATTCCTTGCTCCGGTTATCTTCAGATAACCTTCATAGAGTTTTTTCATCGGCGTGTTAAATTCCCCATCCAGTGAAATTGAAGTTTCAACTTCGTCTGAAAGCCTTAAAATGCTGGGGTAAAATTTCATTTTAGAAATTTGTTTTATCCCTTCCTCGTAATTCTTGAAAAAATATGAATTGAAGAACCTCCTTGTTGGGTTTTTATAAAGCTTGAAGGCAACATCTGTTATTAATCCTGTTCTGCCCTCTCCACCCAAGGCTAGTGTTTTTAAATCCAGACCCTCTGAATTTCTGGGAACAAATTCTTCCCTGAAGAACCCTGCTGATCCTATCATCCTCACCCCTATGATGATATTTTCCATTCCACCATACTGGTTAGATTCCTGACCTATTGCCTTTGTTGCGACCCATCCACCTAAGGTTGAATATTCAAACGATTCCGGGAAATTTCCAAGAGTGAATCCATATTCATGAAGAATGCTTTCTGCCTCTAAACCAGTGTAACCCGCTCCCAGAATGACATAATTCTCTCTGAATTCAACTCTCTTGAAATTCTTTGTACTGACAGCAAGTTTAATCTTACCCTTTGAATGTAAGAGAGCACCGGTTACATTTGATGTCCCACCTACAGGAATTAACTCATATTTCCTTGGATCAAGGTTTTTAATCATACTTTCTATATTTCCATAATCTGGAAAGACAACCGCTTCAACAGGTTCTCCCAATTTTCCCAGTCTTGCAGCAAGTATTTCCATGGATGATTTTCCAAATGAATATGCTATCCTGTCCTCGAATGCGAAACTGAGTTGATCTATGGGAAAAAATGAAGAGAGAAGCTTTTTCAATTTTTCGTTTACGGGTAGTTCACGAGTTTTAAAATTGCCATCCCATTCTTCCTCTTCCTTATGCATTAAGAGCTTCTCTATGGAATGTGCTTTCGAGGCGTATTGAGTATCTGATTTTGCTGATCCATATAGAACTGGAACCGAAGACGCCATGGGGATGAATACCTAATTGAAATAATAGAATGATCATTGAAAAAGATGGAAATGATTATATCCATTCCAGATGATAAACGCCAATGAAGAAGGTTGCTGTTGCGTTGGCAATTTTGATGTTTTTCACCATTTTTGTTTCATATAACTCCACAGCCTCAACATCACCAACAAAGACAGAAACATCAATAACACACGTTATTGAAATAATGATGGAAAATCATGCCTTTGACAATATCTTTGGGAAATACCCTTGCGATTCCAACACATCCTCAAACCAGACCCTTATTAATTCGTTGGAAAAACCTGTTAATCTCATAACTAATCCCCCTAATCAATATATAATGAATGAATTGAAGGCTGTTTCCAATGGAACATATAGTACCCCTGACCCTGTGGAGGGATATTCTGCATATCACCTGGATTGGAATAATGGAAAGATGAATGGCTTCTACAATAATTCCGGACCCCAATCAATGACATATTATACTGCATCGCAGGTTGCTCCTCTTTGGGACCTTGCAGAGGAGTATTCACTTGGTGATATGTATTTTGCGAGTATGTTATCAGAGACATCCCCAAACAGGCTCTACAACATGGCCGGATTTTCTCCTGTGATAAATGATTATGGCCCGCCACCATATATCCCATTTTCCGAAACCATATTTGGAGAGCTCCAATCACATGGAATATCTTGGGGATATTACACAAAAGCAGTTAACAGCGATATGAATGTCTTGGGATATATATCCGGTATAACACAGAAGACACCTGAACTTGGAAGCTGGCAGGACTTTCTTTCTGAACTGAAAAACAACTCTATTCCAAGTGTTTCATATGTAATGCCTATTGGCGGCAACGCAGTGGATTATTCAAGCGGACCGCCCCATAGCATGTTGAAGGGAGAACTGTGGTTAATTTATATGATTGATGCCATAATGCAAAGCCCGGAATGGAACAGTACTGCAATATTCCTCACTTTTGACGAGGGGGGAGGATTTTATGACCAGATCGCGCCCCCAAGCGTTGGAGGGCATATGCTTGGCCAGAGGATTCCGTTTATCCTCATATCACCATATTCCAAGGAAAATTATGTTTCTTCCACAATTTTGAACCATGCCTCTATCCTGGGATTTATAGATTATAACTGGGAACTTCCAGCATTGAACAGATTCGTTGCTTTGAGTAATATTCCACTTGACATGTTCAATTTCAATCTCCCATACCAATCCGGCAATATTAGAAGAGCTCCTTTGCAAATTTTGTCAAACAAGGAGTTTCAACTTCCGTCTTCCCCTGTATTCACCCTTAATAGCAATCCCCCTTCCCTTTCATCCATGTTTCCTATGCCACTGCAGATTGGTCTCAAACAATTACCTTACGGCAGAAACGGAAGCAGTGCATTCAACCTTTCAGAAATCAGTTCTGATTTGTATATCCAAAATGATCATTCTTATGTACCATGGTATGTGACAAACCAGTTTATGATTGCAAGTTCAGCATTATCCATATTCATTGCTGCAGTTGCATCCACAAGAATTAGGAGGAGTAACAGATGAGAATTTTGTCGAAATATCTCTTTCTATTTACCCTTGCAATAGTAAATACATCACTTGCAGGGTTAATTCTATACATATCTCCCGTTCTTTCATATGTGGGGTCTGTGGACCAGATACCTATAATCATTGAGGGGTTGTTGAGCGGTGCCATAGTTTCTTCCATTTTCGGTTTTATTCTATCCTTTATCCCTCATAGATTAAACATTAAAGTAACTCTTTCAATCATACTTTCCCTTCTAATTTTTTCCATCTTGATGACAATCTATTTTATTGATAGCCCCCTACCTAATTCTTCAGTATTTCTTGGGTCTTTTGCATCAGAATCATTTATCATGGTATTCGTTGTGATGTTTTATGTTTCCACCGGAAATGCCACTGTGAAAAATCGTTTCTTTTCAGCTGTTCTGATGTTCATATTCAATGTGCTTGTCTTTATTATGGTAGCAATCATATATCTAAGCCTTGGGCAGTCTGATTTCCCTTATATTCTGGAGACAATAATTGTGGTATCCATAATTTGCATGATTCCATTTTTGGGAGTGAAGAATATGGAGCCAAAGTCTTCAAAAGAATAGATCTAAAAAATATATTCTAATCGATTTCGAATCCAGAACAATTCCATTAGTTATGGGTGGAAATGTGCAAGAAAACTTATTTAACATATTAAAGAAGCGCCACGATATCCAGACATTTATGAATCGCTTAGATGTGTTGGAGACGATATATCGGCATCTATATATAGTCGTATGACATATACAGTTGAGGTAAAACAAATGGAAAGAATGCAAGAAGGAAGATGTGGCTGCAATGGCCATGGAATGAAAAGGCACATGAGCGAAAGCTCAGAAGATCTGGAAGACTACAAGGAGCAACTTGAGGAACAAATCATGGTTCTCCAAAAGAGGCTTTCCAGACTAAATGAGAAGGCAAAAGGAAAGGTTGAGTAAATTAAAACCCCCTTAACCTTAAAGGATTGAATTTCGATTGGTAATGTTAATTCTTCTCCTATGAGATTGAATTTACATTTCCAGAAATTCATCCAAATTTATTTTTTCAAAAATAATAAATGTATAAGAGATATTGAGAACCAACATGAAAGACCGATGCAACTGCAGATGTGGACCATTCACAATTAATATGATACCGCCAGGCATACTCAAACCGCTAATATTGAAAATATTGGAGCAGAGAGATATGCATGGATATGAAATCATGCAGGAAATTTCAATTCGAACGCATGGTCTATGGAGACCAACACCAGGATCAATGTATCCTGCCCTAAGTTCCCTGGTTGAGGAAGGTTATGTACAAAGGGAAGAGCAAAAACAGGGGGACAGACAGAAATTTGTCTACACCCTAACAAATTCAGGGTTAAATGCAATAAGTGACCTTGGTAAGTTCAAGGAAGAATGGAGAAGTGCTCTGGATTCTCTCATCAATATATGGTAGGATGAGAAAGAGGAAATAAATCATCGAGTTTTTATTTAAAATAAGAGTCTTCCATTGTTATCATATATACATACATTACAGAGAATATAGAAATTATTGAACCCGCTATTACAAATATGTAATCATATCCGGTTAGATTTTGAGCAAGAGCTGTTGGAATTATCATTAGATGAGTCATTGCTTCAATTATGAGTATTGAATATTGGAGAGGATTGAAAAATTGAATTGATGAAAGAATAGAATTTGCCGTGCTTGTTGGTTGAGAAAAAACATTATTTGAACCATCAAATATGATCTCCATAAAAGTGAATATTATTATCCATGCAATTTCAATAATTGTGGATAAAACCATAATTAGTTTTCTTGTTTTTTCAGGGTTATTGGAAGATGACCCAATTGAATATAGAATTGCCATGAAACCAGTGAGGAACAATGCGGCAATGATTATTGATATGGGATATGCTGCATAAGGTTCTGTATGAGTATAGAAGGAATAGATCATTATTGATCCGAGCCCTATTAGGAGAGCCGTACCTACTGGTATAATGCCGCGTATCATTGGTTCTTTCAGTGAAAGGATGCTCTCTTTTGTTGACGATGGTTCACCTTTCTTTGTCTTTATTTTGGGTTGTGTGAAAAATATTCCTGTGAGAATTATTATGGATGTTATGAAGGCAACCTGAAAGATATCATTCCAGATTATCTGATTGTAGTTCTTCTGGATATCTGTTAGATTCCTTACCTGGCTGCTGTTGATAAAATGATATTGGGGGAACGTTCCACCTACGATGAATTGATAATTGTCATTTGTTTTAAGATAGCTTGAAATAGGTATGACTATATTAGTAAAGTTTTGGTATGTTCCCAGAAGTTTTGTCTGCGGATTGTATCCGTAAGGAATTGTTTGATTGCTCTTATAGCAGCTTAAGGTTGCACATGATGTATAGTTGCTGGTTGATGCAGATAATCCCGAAAAGTAATGGATCATTATTGCAGGTTCAGAAGGATCTGATTGTGATTGAACCATTGCGGAAAAGTATGTATACCCTAAAGATTCCAAAATAGAAACACTATCAAATTTATGTGTTCCAAAGAATGTAGAGTAGGATAGCTTATATGCATTGAATAAAGTACCTGCATATTGGGCACAGCCGGAGCACTGGTATACATTGATAATAGCACACCCATTTTGGTTAGTTGTATTTACATCCGTTCCCGAGTAAAGAATTTCCAATCCTTTTACGGGCTCTCCAAACTGATTATAAACATAAATTGGGAATTTAACATATGAATTTCCTCTTACATATATTGG
>JAJZYV010000126.1 GCA_021797955.1 Thermoplasmata archaeon | reverse complement strand
AACACATTGGGAAACGAAGCTAAACAAGCACAAACTTCGTTATGAATCTATAGGGATATTAGATAGATTTATTATATATGTTGAAAAATCGGGGCCAATTTAATTAGGAAAGAAAACATACAATTTCATAATGGAAAAGAAACTGAGCAAATGGGAAGCGTCTGCCATTGGGCTTGGTAATATCATTGGTGCAGGAATCTTCGTCCTTGCCGGTACCACAATTTATGATGCAGGCCCCGGTGCACTTATTGCATTTGCCATTACTGCTGTTCTGGCATTGACCATTGCATTGAACAGTGCAGAGCTTTCTTCAAAAATCATTACGCACGGCGGTCTCTACTCATTTGCAAAGGAGACGATGGGAGATTCTGCAGGTTTCATGGTTGGCTGGTTGAGAAGTATATCATATTCCATTGCTGCATCGGCGGTAGCATTGGGATTTGGTGCATATCTGCTTTCATTCTTTTCATTACCATATTACTTTGTCTTGATTGCCGCAGCAGGTATGATAGTTTTTGCCACATTTCTGAATTATATAGGAATATCGGCGGTTGCAAGAGTGGAAAAATACCTTGTAATATTAACACTTGCAGGCCTTGTTCTCTTCATCATCGTTTCAATATTCTATGGGAAATGGGAGGTTTCCAGATTCACACCACTAGCGCCCATGGGTTTTGAAAGCATAATAGTCGCCGCTTCGCTTAGTTTCTTTGCCTATTCAGGATTCAACACAATTGCAACACTTACCCCCGAGGTTAAGAATGGGGCAAAAAATGTACCATTCGCCATAATTTTTTCACTTGTAGTCAGCACTGTACTCTATATCCTTGTGGTAACAGGTATGCTGGCTTTGATGCCGTGGCAGGATTATTCAATTTCAGCAGATCCATTAAGCAACGCCCTGCACTTTAGTAATGCACCGGTATTCGTAGGTTATGCAATAGCCGTCGTCGCAATAATTGCCACATTTACTGTAACTGTTTCACTAATAGTTGCAGGATCACGAACTCTGCTTCAGATGAGCGAAGATAAGGTTCTTCCAGAGTGGATTCAGGGTCGTCAAAAAGATTCTCCAAAAAAAGCGGTAATTTTGATTGGAGGCCTGGCGGTTGCTGCCCTTTTCCTTGGAAATGTCCAGATAATAGCCTTAGCTTCAAACTTTGGCGTTATTTTTTCATATGCGCTTACGGGCCTTTTTGTTGTAATATTAAGGCATCGGAAAGTAAAAGGAGAATTTTCCTCACCGCTCTATCCGTATGTGCAAATTGTGTCGGTCATTCTGTCTCTCCTGATCATGTATGCACTAGGGGTCAAAGCAATCTATCTCGGATTCGTCACAATCATTGTGGGAATGATGATATTCTATTTCGAAAAAGAGGCGCGGACAAGGAATAACGGGGAGAGTGATCAACCAGCAAACTTTGAAAATAAAGAGTCCAATATCAATAATGTGCAAAATTAATTATGGGTTAAGCATCCATGGGCATAATGAATTTCTTTGATGAGGTATCCACAAAGATAAACAGCGGAGAGATCAACAGCAAGGATGATCTTCAATCTCTTAAATTACAGCTTTCCAGAAAATATTCTCTAGATCATATTCCGTCTGACAGTGAAATTTTGAATACCGCTACCATAAATAAAGAATATCAAAAGCTCTTAAGAATTAAACCAACTAGAACGGTTTCCGGGGTCGCGGTGGTTGCAGCTATGACCTCCCCGGAAATATGTCCCCATGGGAGATGCATCTTCTGTCCCGGAGGTGTGGAGAACAACTCTCCTCAGGCATATACGGGTTATGAACCATCTGCACTGAGAGGAAGGGCAAACCAGTATGATGCTTATAATATAGTGTTCAACAGGCTCAAACAACTGGAAACTATTGGCCATGATACAAGCAAGGTAGACCTCATTATAATGGGTGGAACTTTCACGGCAAGAACCAGAGAATATCAGGAATCTTATGTGAAAGGGTGTATTGATGCCATGAACGGATTTGTTGCTGAAAATCTGGAAGAGGCAATGAAGTTCAATGAAACTGCTGGAAGAAGGTGCATTGGTCTAACAGTAGAAACAAAACCGGATTGGTTCTTCGAAAAGGAGATTGATCTGGCTCTTGACTATGGAGCAACCAAAGTTGAACTTGGTGCTCAGATTATTAATGATGCCGTGTTGAAAATGAACATGCGCGGACATGGAACTTCAGAAATTGTAAAATCAACACAATTGAGTAGAGATGCTGGCTTTAAGATTGTATATCACCTTATGCCGGGAATGCCCGGTGCATCATATGAAGACGACCTGAAAAGCTTTAGGGAAATGATGTCAAATGAAGATTATATGCCTGATATGCTGAAAATATATCCAACCCTTGTTGTGAAGGGCACAAAACTATATAATATGTGGAAAAGCGGTGAGTATGAACCAATGGATACCAATGATGCGGTAAGGCTTATAACGACTTTCATGAAGGAAATGCCTCCATGGGTAAGGGTCCAGAGGATGCAGAGAGATATTCCGGTGAAGTTCATTGAAGCCGGGGTTAAAAGGAGTGATCTCAGAAATCTCGTGGAAGCTCAACTCGAAATGAACGGTGAAAAGTCTCTTGAAATAAGGGGGAGAGAAGTGGGAGTCAGGGAAGTAAAATCGGGTGATTTCACATTGCTAAGGAGGGAATATAAAGCATCAGGTTCTAATGAAATTTTCCTGAGCTTTGAGAATTCAGACGATGACATATCAGGTTTCATAAGACTTAGAAAGCCTTCCTCCAGATCTCATAGAGCCGAAATAAAAGGTTCTTCCATAATAAGGGAAATAAAAGTTCTGGGAAACGTTGTTCCGGTGGGTCAGAGAACAGGTGAGGGTTTTCAGCATAGAGGAATCGGTAAAAGTCTTCTTGACGAGGCTGAGAGAATCAGCAGGGAAGAATGGAATATGGAAAGAATTCTTGTCATAAGTGGAATAGGCGTTAGAGAATACTTCAGAAAATTTGGCTACGAAAGAATCGGTCCATATATGGGCAAAAACTTTGATTAATCTTTTGATTCATAAGCACATTTTAGAGCTATTATTAACAAAGAGAAGGTTATTAAGTAGTTACATTATGCATAGGAATGCCTGAAGAGAAAGACTATTATGAGGAAGGCGAAGAAAAATTTGGTATTTTTTCTTCAAGACTTTATATACTTTCATCATTGATCCCCACATTCCGACATTTTTACAGATTCGTAATAGACGATCTTAAGGAATTTGACTTCAAAACTATACTGGATATTGGTTCAGGTAATGGAAAGATATTGACAACGCTGGCAATGGAGAAGAAAGATTTTATTGGTACCGGTCTGGACCCATCCCAATCAATGAGGAATGTCAGTTCAAAGAGAGCATCAAGGAAGAAAGTCGCTGAAAGGATAAAATTTATTGGTGGAAGTTGCAGGGAACTTCCAGAGAATAAGAAATATGATCTAATTTACACATCACTATCATTCCACCACTGGAAGGATCGCGTTCAATGCGTTCCCGGAATAATGAACCATCTTAATGATGGTGGTTCTTTCAATATATATGAATTGGTTAACGATGATTCATTCAAGAAGAAGATGGCAGCAAGCCATTTGATGAGAGCTTCACAGTTCAAAGAAATTAGTTCAGATCTTGGACTGAATTTAACGCTGAGAGAGGATGGAGAATTTATAAGGGCAACATTTAGGAAAAAATAAACAATATCAATCTTTCACAATATCTTTACCGCTGGCCTTCCAAGCGCGCATTCCACTTTTCAGGTGGCTCACATTCTTTACGTTGTTTCTGACCAGTTTGTTTGCCGCAGCTCTGCTCCTGTGACCGGTTGCGCAAACAAAAATATAGTGTTTATCAGGTTCAAATTCCTTCATATGGTGTTTTAGCTCTCCAAGGGGAATATTCTTTATACCTTCAATGTGCCCCGAATTGTATTCCATTCTCGTTCTCACATCTATAATTGAGGTGAATTCTTCTGATTTTCTTCTTTCAATCTCATCAGGCTCCAGCTCTTTAAGTTCTACCGGGTCTCTGAAGAAATCCATTATGGCCATAATATGTAATGTATTAGCGGTATAGATTACCTTCCTTTATTAATCATGTTTATTTAATGCAGATAATTTTAAATTAATAGGATCACAGAACATCCGAGAGCTTATCGGGAAGATATTTTTCTGTGACAAAGTCAAGACCGTATTTTGCCAGAGCCTGTTGTTCAGCCTTCTTTCCCATCTGCAGCATTGTTTCAATTTCCTGCTTCCAGAATTCTGTTGAGAATCTTGGATCCTGCAGTTCAGAATTAAGTGCGGAAACGTCTTTGTCGCTGAGTTTATCCGATGGAAGGTCATAGTTAATTATGTCAGAGGCGGTTATTCCTATGAATTCTGCTGCGGGTACCGCCAACCATTCTGAGATGTGAGCCGTTTTAATTGCTCCATAGGCTATTGATCCAAATATTCTGAATGACCATGGGTCACCGTCGGTAAATACAAACACCGGGAGACCAAGTTCATTATTCAGACGTTTAAGGAGACGCCTCGTGCTCCTTGCCGGCTGACCCTTAAGATGCACAAGAACAGATCGAAAATCCTCGTCAAAACCATTTTCCACAAGTCTGTCAAACATTCCTCCTGTTTCTATGGCAAGAATGAAATCCGCGTCATGCGATATGAGCTTGACTTTTTCTTCCTCAACATTATATGGGATTGTATAACCGGCATCACCAACATCATCCCGGCAGTTTATCCTCTTGAATTCTCCTTTCCTATTTTTCTCTTCAATGGTTATGTTTCCAATGACGCTTGCTCCATTCTCTTCGGGTCTCAATTTAAAATCCTCCCGCATCAGGGATGTAATCACTTCCAGGTCTTCTGCAAGCATATTTGATTCATCCTGAGTATGGAATTTATAGTCTTTCCAGCCTTCGGATATGTAGTACATTTCCCTTAACGTGGAAGATTTCTGGCTCTTGATCATATCCATGATGAATTCAATCGTGTAAAGGGCCTTGGCCATGAACTGGGCACCATCTGTTGTCTTTGCGCTTCTCGAAACAGATGAACCGCCGTATTTCCAAACATTCATGGCCTGATCAAACACTATGTTATCTTTGGTTCTTGAGGATAACTTCAGCTCCGGCACATCGCCAGAAACAAGTTCATTGTACATCTTTTCCACAAGCTTTATGAGCGTTTCGTCTGTTTTAATATCAACCATTTATTCCACCTCATTGTTTCGCAGGTCCCAATCACCGGGAAGAGGCTCTGCGCCCTGAATCTTTGAAGCGTCTATCCCCGTGAAATAATAATCCGTCCCCGGATATTGTCCAGGCCACTGAACGAATGTTTGAAAAACTCTCTCTTCCGCAGGCTTCAGATCTTCTATTTCATAATCCGTGCTCTTATCATCCATGCCTCCGAAGACAGCCTTTAATGTAAATTTATGCGATGATCTGGTGAAATTAAATATTTCAGTGCGTACATTGTATCCGGAATCTGTCTTAATAGCCTCTTCATGGATGAAAACAACATTTGCAATTTTGGATACCACCGGATTAATGTCGGGAACCTCCTTTCCCAATATTGATGAGCATTTGCTCGCGATCTCAGGGATTAATCTCCGGAACAGATTGAATTTCTCGGCAACCTTTTTCATTTTATCTTTGCGGTTGCCAAAGGTTTTTAGCATTCTCATTTCCTGTTTTATGGCAGCTTTGATTTCATCAGTTATTATTTCCACAGAAGATATTGCTTCCTTTGATTCCGAAGTATATGGTAATCTTGGTCCGTATACATGTACCAGAATGATTGCGGGACCATAGGGCTGACCCTTACCCTGTTTTTGATCGAGACCATAGGTTCGCCAATCCAGGTCAAAGACAGATTGTGTGATTGCGCATGATCCGGGCTGATAGAGCAGCGGAACCTTGTTCGCAAATCTTATTATCCTGACGGGCTGCTCCGCAGGAAGGTCCCCACCGTAGACCATGCCTACTTCTACAGAAAATGGATTTCCATTATAAACGCTGGCTTTCCTGGTGATAGGTCTTCCATAGAATTCCGGCCTTTCTTCCCCGTAAATGCTCATCATTCCTCTCCTGATGAATTCCTCACCAATGGGGGAAAGGCTTTCCTGTGAGGGTGGCATTAGTTTT
>JAJZYV010000125.1 GCA_021797955.1 Thermoplasmata archaeon | reverse complement strand
TTTCAGATTTGGGGATAACATTCAGAAGGGATGAGATGACCAGAAGACCAAGAATAAACAAGCTTGACAGTGCACTGGACAGAGAACAGAAGACCTCCGGGAATTATTACTATTCCTCCTGACTTTCATCCATGTTGAATTTTACTCCAGAACTTTGATATTATTCCATTACAGGGAAAGTGTGAAACTGATCCTTATTTCTTGCATGATTACAATAAATCCAACTATGTTTCCACTAACCCGAATCAGGGAAATTGTCATTACATGGTTAAGAAACTGACCCCCTTGCGGATAGAATACCAATGCATCAAAATAATTGAATTAATAGGAGCAAGCCCTTAAAACTGATAGCAAATAAAATTTAGGGAATTCGTTCGTGATGATGGTTTACCTGAAATTATTCAATTGCACTGGGATGATTTTTCGATTTATATGCGACATTACATTAATTTTATTTTTGTCGACGGAATGGAAACAACTTCCAACACTTTTCAATAAAGGAAATGTGGGAGCATATCAATCACTTTAATCCTATCTCTGTCCACATATACTACTACACCTGTATAGAAATAATATAGTTTTCAGGCCTTGCTTAAAGATTGAAGAGATGCAGAAGTGGTGATAATACCTTTACGATTCAAGGACCCAAGATTTCCTGGAAATTCAGTAAAATTTCTTGTTAATTATATGGATTCCCTGAATTACATTGAAGGGAGGTAATAGGACAAACGTGTGTTGCTTTCTAAAATGATTCAATCTAATTTCGAATTCACATAAAATATCCTTATTATAGTCAATTTCATTAACACAACGATGGAAAAAGATATATTTGATGATCTGTCTAAGCTTGGACTGTCTAATTATGAGATTAAAATTTACGAAACACTTCTTCTTAAAGGTCCGATGACATCGACCGAAGTCGTTAAAGATACAAATATCCCACAACCAAGGATCTATGATCTCTTTGGATCGCTTGAGAAAAAAGGATTCCTTGAAGAAAGCATCGGAAAAAAGAAACTTTTCAAGGCGGTGCCAATATCTATCATACTGGAAAAGGAAAAGAAATGGCTCGAATCTTACAGTTTCAATCTGGAACGTTATGTACAAAATAAAAAGATTTATTCGGAAAGCCATATGACATTTATCTCCCTAATTGAGGGAAAGAAACATCTTGACGAGAAAATAATTTCGTTGATCGAACAGGCAGAGGACGAACTTATACTTTCAGTTAGCTTTGAAAGATTCAGTTTAGTTTACCCTTCAATTGTTAATCTGGAAAAGAAGGGAGCAACCGTTGTTGTTACTGTCTTCCTTGAGGGAAACCAGAAATTAAATCAAAATTTTACAGGCAACTGTTTTGTAAGAACCTTGAAAGCAAAGCCCATAGAATTGGTGATAACCGATCGCAAACACTGCATTATGAAAGTAGAATCAAATGGCAGGGACAGTGAAGTTGCACTCTACTTTGAAGAAGATAATTTTATCCATGTGATCTCCTATTATTTTAATCATACCGTTTGGAAGAATGCCAATATCTACGTTGATCAAGTAAGTAATGAATCGATAAGATTGAGAACAATATGGCTTGCATGCGATGTCATGGAATACTATCTTGACCACAATTTCAGGATAAATGCGCACATGAAAGGGTATTATCTGGACGACTATAGAGAGCTCGATGGAGAGATCTTCAAGGTTGAAAAAATTCCCTTAGTTCGTAATACCTTTTTTATAAGAGTCAAAGGACAGGAATATTCTGTTGGTGGAAAAACTTCCAGCATTGAAAGATTCAGGATGCTGTTTCTTAAACTTAAACCAGAACTACTACCCAAATGAGTATTGAAATATAAACAATATTCAAATATGTACGGAAAATGTTTAGACATGTTACCAAAGGACTTCAAATTTGGTTTTTCAGAGGCAGGCTTCCAGTTTGAGATGGGTTTATCTCAACCGGACATGAACTCCGACTGGTATAAGTGGGTTCATGATCCGGAGAATATTAAAAAACGCTTAGTCTCAGGACAGTTTCCAGAAAATGGTCCTGCTTATTGGGATCTCTACAGAAAAGATCATGATAATGCAAAGTGGATGGGAATGAACTCGGGTAGGCTTGGTATTGAGTGGTCACGGATATTTCCGGATTCCACCGAATCAGTTGATGTTGAAGTTAATGAGGACGAAAACGACTTGCTTGGAATAGATATTTCTGAGAAAGCATTGGAAAAATTAGAAAATCTATCGAATCATTCTGCTGTCGCACACTACCAGAAAATTTTTGAAGATTTCAAATCGAAGATGAACTATCTTGTTATAAACCTGTATCACTGGACAGTCCCCCTGTGGATCAATGATCCTGCCAAGAACGGAGACGGAATACATGGCAGGCCAATTGGTGGGGAATTTGAACGAAAACAGGCAATAGAATTCTCTAAATTCGCTGCATATGTCGCATGGAAATTCGACAGGTACGCAGACAGCTGGTGTACTATGAACGAGCCAAACATGGTTTTTCTAGGTTGCAGCCACGACACAAGTCTTCATGCACTGAGCGTGAGGAAGAAGAATTTCGCTGAAGCCCACGCAAGAGCTTATGACGTCATAAAGAAGATTTCAAAGAAACCTGTAGGTATTATTTATGCCAATGGTGACGTGCAACCTCTTTCAAAAGAAGATGACGGAGCTAAAAATTTGATGACAACAACAGAGAGATACTCCTTTCTTGATTCCATTATAGACGGGGACCTGAGGAGGTATAACTTGGACGTGATGGATTCCTCTAAAAAAAGCAATGATTTCCGAAGCGATCTGAAGGGAAGACTTGATTGGATTGGCGTAAATTACTATAGCAGAGATGTCGTCCAGAAAGATGACCACAGTTGGAAAAAAGTAGAGGGCTATGGCTACGCCACTGGGAACCGCCAGAAATCTCTTGATGGGCGATCGGTGAGCGAAGCAGGATGGGAAGTATATCCTGATGGAATATACAATCTTCTTATGGAATACCACAAAAAATATCACATGCCTATGATGGTAACTGAAAATGGTATAGGAGACTATCATGATGCTTTGAGACCAAGATACCTGGTTTCACATATCGACAAGATCGATAAGGCAGTAAAAGATGGCGTGAAACTTAAAGGATATTTCCACTGGGCTCTCACGGATAATTATGAATGGGCAAATGGATTTAACATGCATTTTGGAATTTATGGCTTCGATCCTGCCTCAAAACAACGCTTGCTCAGGCCAAGCGCCTTTATATTCAAGAAAATCACTGAAAATAATGGTGTTCCAGATGAGCTTATGTGGATGACGGAAGGGAAGATTTAACTTACTTGTTTATGCATTTTTTTCTTAGTGAAATGAGGATTTACCTCCTATTTCAAAAAAGTCGATGTACACGAAGCGGCTGTATTGCAGATCCGTATTCTTACACACTATATACAACAACCATTTGAAATGAGTAGTTGACCCCTGGATTATCCCTTCAAATCTGGGAATTAATGATGATTCACGAATTTTTTCCTTGATGATTCTCCACGTGAGCATAGCTCTCTGTTGATATATTTCGCAAAAGTTTATTCCTTCCAGTCAGGGTACCTAAGACATCGATAATAATGATTTTCTCCCTCCATCTTTGCTAAATCCGGATGATTGCTTTCACATTCCCCGCTCATGTAAGGACATCTTGAGTAAAACTGGCATCCGGGATAAGCTGGGTTGTAATTTGCGGGCATGCCTTTCAGTTTGACGCCATCGTACTTTTTCATGCCTATTCTGGGAATGCTCTTAAGGAGGAGATAATTATATGGATGCGCCGGGTCATTGAGCATCAAATCCCTATCTCCGTATTCCGTTATCTCGCCACTATACATCATAGCGATCTGATCAGATATCTCATACAGTATAGAGAGGTCGTGCGTTATGATTATCATGGTAAATTGCCTCTTCCTCTGAATACTCTTTAGATCCACAAGGATATCGTGCTCAACAAGTACATCCAGACCAGTAGTTGGTTCATCGAGTATCACCAACCTGGGCGAAAGGACAAGGGCCATAGCAATGACAACTCTCTGTTTCATTCCCCCACTCAGCTCGTGTGGATAATTCCTAAGAATATTCTTGTTTAACCTGACCAGAGTGAGAACCTCGTCAACTTTTTGGGAACTGACATCTGGATCGATACCGTGGCCTATGAAAACATCATCAAACTGATCACCTACCCTTTTTACCGGGTTCAGTGCATTCATGGCAGCCTGTGGGATTAAGCTCATTTCGACGCCTCTTATTCTTCGCAGCTGGTTCTTAGGCATTTTAAGCAGATCTTTTCCATCATAGATCACTTCCCCGCTGATGATCTCGCCGGGGTACTTCAGAGAATTGAACAATGCTTGTGCCAGTGTGCTTTTTCCAGAGCCAGATTCACCTGCAATTCCAAATATGATGCCCTGGGCAACGTCAAGGTTCAGGTCATTGATAACCGGTGCAAGACCTCCTCCCCAGTTATACCCGACACTGAGGTTCTTTACGCTAATTTCTCCTTCCATAAGTGTTTACCTCAATTCTTTTGTATGGATCAGGTGCGGCCTCCATCAGTTGTCTAGTGTACTCATCCTTAGGTCTTGTGATCACATCCTGAGTGTAACCCGACTCCACAACCCTACCTCTGTTCAGAACATATAGCCTGTCAGTGATCATGCTTACAGTATTCAAATCGTGTGTAATGTATATTATGCTTATTCCCATTGTATTCCTTATGGAAACAAGGAGATCCAGGATTTCAACACGAAGCGATACGTCAAGCATTGAAACCGGTTCATCGGCGATCAATACCCTGGGTTCGAGAGCCAGTGTACGTGCCATATACACCCTTTGCCTCTGTCCCCCGGATAACTGATGAGGGTATTTCTGGCGGTACTGTTCGGGAGGATCTAGCCTCACACTACCGAGCAATTCTGCAATTCTATCCTCCATGTTACCCTTGTACTTAGAAATAATTAGAGGTCTCTTGATATGCCACTCAACTGAATGATTCGGATCGAGTGATGCGTAGGGGTCCTGAAAAACCATTTGAACATTGCTTCTATAATCCTTTAATGTTCTTCCTTTATAGGAGGTAATATCTTTTCCCTCGTAGAATATCTTTCCAGATGTAGGTCGATAAAGGAAGACGAGAATTCTTGCCAGGGTACTTTTACCACTTCCACTCGCACCTACAATGCCGAGTATTTCCCTCTCTTTCAACTCGACGTTCACATCCGTTAACGCCTGTATTTTATCCTGTTTTGTCAAACTCTTTCTTACGTCAAATATCTTGGAAAGATTTTCTGTCTGGAGAACGCTCAAGGTTTCACCTTCTTCGATTTCTTCCTGGCAAAAACCCTCAGGGAAGGATTTGCTATCTGATCCATTCCGAAGTTCAACAAAATGAAAGCAAACATCAACGTTGATATCATAATTGCCGGAGGAATTATCCACCACCACTCACCGACCAGGTATGCCTCATTGTTTATAGCCCAGTAAAGCATGGTTCCCCAGTTCACCTGCTGGAGATTTCCCACTCCGAGATACTCCACAAAGGTCAGGCCCATTGTGCCATACATGGCCGTGAAGAAAAAATTTGAAACGATCACCGGCATAATAGATTTTATTATCTGCCTGAAAATTATGTTTATCCTATTTTCACCTATGAGTATAGATGATAGAATAAAGTCCCTCTTGCCAACGGATAAGGTTACTGACCTGAAAGTCCTGGCACCGAATGCCCATCCAGTGACGACAAGGATGATTATTGTAGGCAAATAGCCAAGATTCTGATGCATACCCAGAAAATATGACCCGAATAACATGATGAGAAGGACACCAGGGATCACAAGGAACACGTTAACCACAGCATTAATGGCCTCGTTTACTCTTTTTGAGGCAAAACCGGAAAAAACACCAACGGACACAGAAATTAACGTACCAATTATACCAACTGAGAAACCTATCATGAGTGTTGGAGCGGCCCCACCGAGAAGCTGGGAGAAAACGTCCTGCCCATACACTGTCGTACCGAGAAGATGATCTGAACTCGGTCCCAGCGATTTTGCGAAGAGATAAGCATTTGGTGAGTAGGGTGTGTAAAAAATCCCCACTATAGCGAAAACTACCATGGCTATGAGCATTGTGAAGCCCACCTTC
>JAJZYV010000124.1 GCA_021797955.1 Thermoplasmata archaeon | reverse complement strand
GACTTAAAAACGAATCCCATAATGTTTTAATACTATTTTTTTAATACAGTGAGTTGTTAGTAAAAGGAAACTCCATCATAAAAATCAGAAATTTGACTTTAGCTTACGAAGGGGATTTTGGTACCATTATAGCCATTGATGATTTGTCTTTGGATATACCAGAAGGTAAAATAACGTCAATAGTAGGGGAATCTGGCTCTGGGAAGTCTACACTTGCGAATTCTCTGATAGGATTTTTAAAATATCCCTTGGTTAAAATATCTGGGTCCGTATATTTTCATGAAGATGATATATACAAATTGAGTGATTCCAAACTTTCTAAACTTAGGATGAAAGATATATCTTTTGTGCCCCAGGCAGCCATGAATTCTCTTAACCCAGTAATTAAAATTGGGGAGGAGATACATGATATTATCAGTGCACATATGAAAGTAAGCGAGACCGAGGAAAGGCAAATAATAAGCGAGGCGTTGAAAATTGTTGAATTACCAGAATATGTCCTGGACTCTTATCAGAATCAGATAAGTGGCGGTATGAGACAGCGAGTAATGATAGCAATAGCATCGCTTATGAATCCTGAGGTGATAATTCTTGATGAGCCAACAACTGGTCTTGACGTTATTGTTCAAAAGGAGATCCTTGATACGGTTAAAAAAATAAACATCATAAGGGGGACCACTATAATTCTTATAACGCACGATCTCCCGGTTGCTTTTTACCTGTCGGATTATATTTCAATCTTATATGCTGGAAAAGTTGTCGAAGATGGATTGAAAGAAGAATTAATAAAAAATAAATTACACCCATACACTGAACTTTTAATTGGAAGCATACCCTCTTTAAATTCTAATAAAATGAGACTTTTGACGATTCCTGGAGAAGTAAATCCAATATTTGATCCAGAAAAGAAATGCACGTTCGTTAAAAGATGTCCTCAGGCATTCAAAGAATGCAAAACATTGGAAATGGAAGATTTTTTAACAATGGATGAATTAGTTAGATGCCAAAAGTACAACCCTAGTTTAATTGGAAAAATTGGAAATAGCTCTACAATTTCAGGCCAAGATACTTATAAGAAGGAAAAAAGGGAACATAACTTCTTGAATAAACTAGTAAATGAAAATGAGCATGAATTGAAGCTAGTTGACTTACATGTAAACTTTGTTATTGGCAGAGGATCTAATAAAAAAATTATTGAAGCTGTAAATGGAGTTACCGTAGAAGTTAGTTCGGGTAAGGCTTCAGCTATAGTTGGAGCATCGGGTAGTGGAAAAACAACACTCGGTAAAATAATGTTATTTGATGAAACACCTACATCCGGAAAGTTCTTATTTGATGGTGAAGATGTTACAAAAGCCAATAATAAAAAAATCAAGGAGCTAAGAAGTCACATTCAGATGATCTTTCAGGATCCATTTTCATCTTTAAGTCCAATTCATAAAATAGGATATCAAATAGAAAGACCACTAATAATAAACAAAATTAGTTCAAGAGAGACTGTAAAAGAAGATGTTCTGGAACTTTTAAACTTAGTTGGATTGAGACCTTCTGAAACATTTATCCATAAATTTCCGTATGAACTATCTGGTGGACAAAGGCAAAGAGTTTGCATAGCGAAAGCATTATCAGTGGGAGCAAAAATTCTAGTTGCAGATGAACCTGTTTCTATGTTGGATGCTTCTGTGAGAGCTGAAATATTGAATCTCCTTGTAGATCTTAAGAATGAATTGAATCTTGGTTTGTTATATATAACACACGATCTTTCGACTGTTAAATACTTATCTGATATGGTATATGTTATGCATAATGGGAAAGTTGAAGAGTCTGGAGATTGGAAAGAAGTGTTTGAAAACCCCAAGGCCGAATATACCAAACAATTAATTCAATCGATCGTTTAGTTTAAAGGCTCATATTCCTTTTGAGTGCTATGAAGGGGTTCTTTTATCTATATCTCCATCCTTAGTTTCTTTATCTCTTCAATCGTGTCAATGATTTCCTTCGCATTTCTCCTGAACTCCCTATTTTTTACCACTGATGTCCTTCAATTATAACACTACAAATTCAAGATGACATAGTGTTTTACAGTCTTTTATTTGTGCTTGATTTTTTCTTCTTATAAGTTCTCAGACTTGGGTTGGCAATTGTATCTAATCCCAAGCTTATGAGCCCAAATCCTATGCCGATTATGGCAATTGTGAGTCCTGGAGGTATGAACCACCACCATTCACCAAGAAGGATCGCAGAATAATTGTTGGCATAATATAAAATTGAACCTAACGAAATAATAGTTTCGTTCCCTAAACCTAAAAATAATAAGCTTGTTTCAAGAAGCACAGCAAAAATTACCAAATTTGTAAAAACATAACCTATGTATGAAAGGAGAGAGGGTAGAATTTCCTTAAATATAATTGAAAATGTAGATTCACCTGTATGTTTTATAAACCGTATATAATCTCTGCCAGCTATTGACATCACTTGTGATCTTATTGTTCTAGCTCCAAACGCCCATCCTGTAATTACAATAACAGCTACAAGAGACAATAATCCAAGATTACTATGCGAAGCTTGAAGATCTGATGATATTATGATTGCAAGTGGTAACCCCGGTATTAATAAGAAAACATTTATGAAGAAAGCTAGCACTTCATTCTTTGTACCACGGTAATAACCACTCAATAAACCCACCACAACTGCCACAGCTAAGGCTAAAGCTGCACCTAACAGGGCAATTTCCATAGTTGGAAGAATCCCTACGAGAAATTGGGACAGTATATCGTTACCAAAAAAATTCGTCCCCAAAAGATGTGAATTTGAAGGCGGTAAATTAGAGGCAAAACTTTGTTGAGGATTGTATGGATGGAAAAAATAGCCTAAAATTGCTAGAAACATTGTTGCACTTACAATTATAATACCAGCAAACAAAAAATGATTTGAGACAAACTTCCTAAAAAAGTTCGTTTTAAAATTATTAATGTTTGCGTCTTCTTTTATACCATCTATGTTGTGGTTTCCTATCATATTTTCCATGTATATCATGCCTCTCTTATTCTTGGGTCAAGACGATAATACAAAAGATCCATAACAAAATTAGCCACTAATACTGCAATTATAATGAGAAAAAAAGCTGTCTCCAGTACTGGAAAATCTTCATTTATAACCGCATTGTAAATATCGAAACCGAGACCGGGATAGGAGAAAACCATTTCAACTAGAATACCTCCCCCTATTATGTTGCCCAAGCTCAATGCAAACCCAGTTAAATTAGGTAAAATGGCATTTTTCTTAGAGTACGATATTATCTTCTCTTTCTTCAACCCGGCAATTTCTGCGTATTTCAAATAATCTTCGTTCAGAGTTGATATAGTATTATTTCTCATACCTAAATACCAAGCTCCATAGGAAGCTAGAATAAGAGTGGATAGAGGTAGAATTATATGAGTAAGTACAGAAAAAAAGAAAGCTGGTGACAGATATGCAACAAGATGACTGTAGGCGCCAGACTCAGGGAAAATATGATTTTTGATTGAAAATATATATAGGAATAATAAAGCCATCCAAAAATACGGGAATGAATAGAAAAACAAAGACATAACAGATACAGTTCCATCTCTTTTAGATGCCCTTTGATGGGCTGATTTAAGACCCAGGTAATTGCCTATCATAAAACTTAAAATGAGAGCAGTTCCGAAAAGAAGTATCGTCCACACTATACTTTGTCTGATTATATCTATAGCTGGTGTCGGATAGTACTGAATTGATGTCCCAAATTTTCCTGAAAATATATTAACTACGAAAGTTAAAAACTCTGAAGTAATAGGACCATTTGTAAATCCTAGTGAATCCTTTAGCGAAGTAATTTGTTGCGAGGTTAGCGATGTTGTTTGAGAAAGAGAACCTATAACTGCATCAACTGGATTACCGGGCATTAAATGTGGAATTAGGAAATCTATGAACAATATAAACCAAAAAGAAAAAAAATAAAAAATAGATTTCCGAATAATATATTTTGGAATCATTTGAACCTATTCCTCTTTCTTCCTTCTTTTAACCACCGTGTACCCAGTTGCTGCGAGGATTGCCACAATCACTATAGCTATAACACCATAATCCAGTATACTCAATGGGGAATGCGATGCTACTAAAGTGCTATATACAGAAAGAATCGGGACTGCAATAGAAATCAGGCCAAATCCATTGGCCAAAAGTGCATCTTTGAAGGAAGTTTGATTGATGCCTGCATATCCTTTAGTATTAAATTCATTTTGAGATATTGTCATTGCCAATGGAATGGATGGTGTATCGTTCAAGAGGATGCTTACTGCCTTATTTATATATTCCCTCTGCCCGGAAAGTGTCGTTTGTTGATCTGCTAGATTGATATCTGTAGTTACATTTGAATTATTAAACCTAGAATAATCTCCTGTTGCAGAGGTTCCAATAGGTTCATTCCAATAACTTGAAAATGATTCATTAAGCGCCCCTATAGGATTAATGGAGCTCGCTAAATAAGCCAACCCCGCACTGTAGTTACCATCGTAAACATTTGCGTAGAATATAGATCCACTAGGAGTGTAAACTGATGTTTTTATGCCAAACGAGTCAAGTTCAAGTTTCATAGTATTTAGATTCGCGACAACATTAGATGCCGCTCCATTGCCAGACAATGTTATAGATAGGACTGTTCCATTTTTTGCTGCCCAATAACCATTGCCGTTTTTAGTAAACCCAGCACTGGTTAAAATTTTTGAAGCATATGAAAGATTGTAATTATAATACGAACCATTAGAATATTTTGCCAACATTGAAGGTTCTAAGTAATTATTTAATGCAGGTATAACAAAATTTCCAGCTGGTGGCTGTAAAGATTCATTCGAAAGAGTTTCTCTGTTTACTGCAAATGCTATTGCAGTTCTAACGCTTACGTTGCTTAGAGGCCATTCCATATTGTTTAGATATAGCATGAAAAATCCAGATGGTGGCGTGAAATAAAAATGATTTGAACTTTGAGTAGCCCAAGTGGGAGCGTCAGCATCAAAAGCTCCAGATAGCCAGTTGATATTACCACTGGTCAGTGCATTTGCCTCAGCGGTTACTGTTGGGTATGACGGTATTATAATTTCCGACAAATGTTTCCCTGAATAAGGGTAATAAGAATTCCACTTAAATTCAAATTGGCTGGATGATATAGAAGTTGCTACAAAGGGACCGGTACCTATTGGATTTGTGATAGTTGTTGAGTATGGGCTTGTAATGTTAATCCATTGACCTGGAAATATGATTGGCTGGGACATTATCCTATATAAGTTTGTGTACGCAGTATTATCTAAATAAAACGAAACTTTTTCTGGGCCGGTTCTAGCTACTGACTTGATAAATGACGAAAGACCCTGACTGTCTATTTTACTGTTGTCCATTACATAATGGAAGCTAAAAATAACATCCGAAACATTTAAAGAAGCTCCATTATTATATTCTAATCCAGATTTTAATGTGAATGTGACATTAGTAAGATTAGAGCTATATGAATATGAGGTAGCGACCGCAGGTTGAGGATTTTCACCATTCATCAAATACATTAACGGTTGATACACAAGGGATAATGCAGTTGTCTGGTACGGTGATGAAGCGATTCCACTAAATGGATTAAGATTAGGAGTAAATGACCCATAGCTATCTACGGCTAGATAGAATGCGGACCCGGAACTAGTATTGTTTGAACTAACGTCGTTTAAAAATGATTGGCTAACGTTCCCCGATCTTGACATTGTAACAGGTGAAAAAAACATTACAACGGTTACAAAGACAACTACTATTGTGCCTATTTTAAGGATTGAACTATTATTCATTCCATTGTGATGCGAATCAATGTTATTAAACTTTTTCTATAAAATATTACGGTAAAAATTTTTACTTTTACGACGCATCTTTACATCTATCTGACGTGTTATCTCCATAAACAGACTCTCACATACTGGCTGAATCTCTGATCCTTTTTTCGAATAATGTGTAGTCAGTGATCCAACAGTCCCTGGATCAGATCAAAACCTTTCTGAAGATATCGTGAAACACCTTGAGCTTGTGTACATGCTCAAGATAGATGAATAATGGAAGACATCCGAGATGCCGAAGAAAATCTGAAACATAATAGAAGCCCTTGAGATGCCCATTATGCAAAATAGTAGGAGTTAGAGTTAAAGACTAAATTACGTCGTCCTTG
>JAJZYV010000123.1 GCA_021797955.1 Thermoplasmata archaeon | reverse complement strand
TTAGAAACTTTGCAAGTTTATTGCTATTTTCTGTTAGAGTCATAACTATCAATATCCAATATTATAATTAAATATATATGTATATCCTTAATTGGAAATACATTTTAATTTAATAAGGAAAAAAAAATTCCAAGAAGTTATCATTTACCAGATTTAGATAGAGCTTCCAGTTTGCTAATTATTGTATATAAGGCGGCCCTTCCATGGGACGGCACATTTGGGTCATTGGCAATTTCATCAAGCAAAGAGATAGCTGTTGCGCATCTAAGATCAAGGCTTATTTTACCATCAGAAAGTTTATTTCTGGCATCTGTCGAGCTTTTCCTTACATTCTTTGGTACAGAGGTATCCTGAGATAGCTCCTCTAGAAGATAAATTAATTCCGAGTACAGTTTGTTATCCATTTAAATCACTCCGTGAAAGTGGTATTATCCTCTTTCTTTATGGATATTACCATCATGGTCTTAGAGTCTTTTACTCCCTTTATTTTGCTTATTTTAGTTAATAGATACTTTTGTAATTCCTGATAGTCCGGGAATCTTACCTTTATAATTATGTCAAAATCTCCAGTTACAACATAAGCATCTTCTACATTGGAATCCTTTGAGATGTTATTGATTACGGTATCAATCTCTGTAACATCTACTTCCAGACCTATAAGCGCCGTGACGATCTTCTTATCATAATATTTATCAAAAGTTTCACCCATTTCATCATTTTGCATAAGAATCACCTAACCTATGATTAGTGCTCTAAATAAGTCTCTAAGTCATAACCTTTTTTGTTCGAAACAATAAGTAAAAAAAATCAGAGAATGACTAAAGGCATTCTCTCTTGGATTGATCAGTTATACTTTTGAAGTAATAAAAAATCTAAATGATAAGTAATGTATAAGAGTTGATGATCAATCATATTGTTTTATAGAAATATGCTTAGAACTAAAAATTAAATGCATCAACTCATAAATTTCATGACTTCAGAATAGAAAATATGGGGTTTTTCTAAATACAAAGCATGACCTGCATCATGGATAATAACAAGCTTAGATCCAGAAACTGCATCATGAAGTATTTTTCCATTTTGTTTATTGATAACTTGGTCATTATCTCCCCAAAGAATTAGTAGCGGAACTTTGATACGATGTAAATCTTTAATCATTTGGTTAATTCCAGCAGGTGCGATAACTACGGCCGAAGAGATAATATCCAAATCAATTAAAGTTTTCAAAGCGATTCCTCCACCCATTGAAGGCCCAATTATAGCAAATTTTGATAGGTTTAACTCTCTGGTGAAATCAAGAATGAACCTCGACCCATTTGAAAAGTTACCATTCAATTGATATTCTGGATTTTCATCAGATTTTCCAAAGCCAGGGTAATCCGGAGCATATACGTTAAATCCGGCCTTGGCAAACGTTTGAAACGCATCCAATTGAACCCAGTTATTTGAAGTAAAACTCATTCCGTGCAAGAGTAGTAAATTTTTGCTATTTTTTTCTGAAACCAATTTCCTGAAGAATATTTTTGAATCCATTAATTTCAATGTTACTTCTTCCGTCATTATTCAGTATTATCACTACCTCATATTTGCTAATTGCTAAATTGTTGTTTAGGTTGGGAATTTAAAGGGCGATCAAATAAATTTAGACTAATAGTGATTAGTTTGGACAACTCCGAAATAAGAATCAAATTAAAGGAATAGCCGGGGGGGTTTGGAAGATAGAATAAATCTGGATATGAACAATGAACTTATTTTCATGTGGGGCTGAAGGATGATTGAGAAGGATAAAGGTATTAAGGAAACCATATGATAGGTAATTTCTTGAATCAAATCTTACTTTTCATTGACATATGCTTTTGTTGAGGCGTGGTGAGTATTTTATGCGTATAACATTACATTTAATTGAAAATGATGCTAAATCTATCTTTATAGGAAACAACTAGATTTATACTTAAGCTGAGTGTAATTGGTAATCCACCATTGTCATGGCGGAGAAAATTTTCATGTCTTCTCTATCACATCGCTCTTTTAAATTTACGTGAACAGTTGCAATAGAACTAGCAAACATATTCTCGAAGTGCTCAATCTCTTCTGAATTTTCTGATACAATACCAAATATTTTAGTATCTCTGTGCAGACCAGATTTCTCTATGGCCGAATCAATACGTGGTGATCCTGATAAGAGACAAAGAAAGTATGCTCCCCTTTCTTTTATTTTGCACTTTGAAACGTTCTTTGATCTTCGAAAAGATTCATAGATTTGGTCCATACACTTTATTTGGTTTAGAGAAAAAAAGAATATTGAATCGAACAATTTAACGCGCCCAATAAAATCATCATAAAAAGTAGAGGATAGAATAGAATAAAATTTTAGATTAGGCAACGAATGCTCCAGTTCTTCCATTTCCTACCTTTGGTTGTGGCTTAATAATGTCGGATATTCTCTTTAGGAAGTTCTGCCTTTCCGGAGACTGTCCCAAAGCTACTTCCAAAACTTCTTCTATGTTGCTTACCGGGATAATTTGAATCTTGTCCTTATGCGCTTCATCCAGAATAATATCCTCGTAGTTCGATTTGGGTACTATAACTTTCTTCAAACCAGCCTCAACTGCTGCTTCAACTTTAGCTGTTACTCCTCCAACAGGAAGAACATTTCCTCTCACACTTAATGAACCTGTCATTGCCACTGTTTGATCTATTGGAAGGCTTTCAATTGCCGATATGACAGCTGTTGCTATTGATACACTTGCAGAGTCTCCCTCTACGCCATCATAAGAACCAACAAACTGTATGTGGATGTCAAGATCAGACAGATCCTTTCCTGTAAACTTTTTGAATACTGCAGAAACATTTTGAACAGCCTCCTTTGCTATTTCACCTAGTTTACCAGTTGCAACAACTACGCCATGACCTTTATTTTGAGCTTGGGTGACCTCTGCAACAATAGGCATTACAATTCCGGTATACTCAGCCATCCCACTTCCTCCACCCATAACGGCAAGTCCGTTAACAGATCCGATCTGTTCTCCTTCCGTTAAGAAAGTTTTATAGAGTTTTCTCACTTCAAGAGCCCTGTCTGCCACCTGCTGCTCAAGAGGTTTGCTGAAATTCTTTGCCTTTGTTACATGAGCTGCAGTAACAATGGCAGCCTTTTCGCCAATAGCCATATCTCCGGCAACTCTTATTAGACCGCCAAGTTCTCTTAACCTTAACGTCAGTTTTCCTTTCCTTCCAGCTCTTTTTTGAGCTTCTTTAATTATTTCTGTAATTGCTGAAATATCAAAGTGCGGGATCTTCTTATCCTTTACTACTTCCTGTGCGATAAATTGAACTATTTTGTTTCTGTTTTCATCACTGTCGTCCATGTTGTCTCTTACATAGACTTCATATCCATAACCGCGAATTCTTGATCGAAGTGCCGGGTGCATACCCTGAATTGCGTCCAGATTCCCGGCGGCTACAAGTATGAAATCGCACGGAATTGGCTCTGTTTGAACCATGGCACCAGCACTTCTTTCACTTTGGCCCGATATGGGGAACTTTTTCTCCTGAAGAGCTGTTAGTAAAGCCTGCTGACTTTCAAGTCTAAGGAGATTTATTTCATCAAGGAATAGTACTCCTTTGTTAGCCTTATGAATATTTCCAGCCTCTACTCTGTCATGGGATGGTGTTTCTAGGCCACCAGACTGAAATGGATCATGTCTCACATCGCCAAGAAGAGCTCCAGAATGAGCACCTGTTGAATCAATAAAGGGAGGCTTATCATTGGGGGAATGAGAAACTAAAAGTTTTGGTATCATTGCCTTTTCCATTCTGAGTGCCGGGTTAAATAATGTGATGATGTAAACTGAAGCTGCAGCCATTATGGCAAAGAAGAGATAGATGAAATCAAGCGTGTATAGTGTTATTATTATACCAAAAAGGAAAATGGAAAAAACCAGAGTAAGTGTCATTTTTCTTCTGTCTTTTCTATCTTGTTCCGCTTTTAGCTGATATTGCTTTACAATTTCTTTTCCTTTCCCTGCAGGAAAACTTTTAACTTTTGGCCTGTTATTGTCCTCAGGGTTATGAAATACTAAAACGTCTTCCAAATCCTCCTTGGGAAGAAAATCTATCATTGATTGAGCCAGCATGGATTTACCAGTTCCTGGTTCTCCAATTAAAAGTACGTGCCTTTTTTGCATTGCAGCTTTCTTAACTACATTTCCTGCATCTTCCTGACCTATAACCTGATCGAATAGAATTTTAGGAACCGTAACTTCCTTTGTGCTTTCTATATTCAACTTTTTAACCCATTCTTCTACAGATTCCTGCAAAGGTTCCACTACTACATATTTAAAATTATTAAATAAACCTTTACAAAAATTAATTGCATATTTGATATATTATATGAAAATTTACAATTCCACATTATATCTTTCTGAGATTCAAATTTCCTATAAGACCCTGAAAAATAATACTATTTCCTTCAAGGGATAGCTTTGGAAAGTAAAAGTTCACTCCACCCTCAAATGCTCTCATAAATGCCCTAGCAAACTTTGGATCGGTTTCATAGTTAGGGCTAAATTTGGTTGCTTTGGAGGAAAAACAAAGCATAATGACTGATACTCTCCTCCCTAGATTATGTAACTCCAATAATTCTGTTAGATGCTTTGTTCCTCTTGACGTTACCGCATCTGGAAATATTAAGGTGTCATCTTTTACGAGGGATCCGCCCTTTATTTCAATAATCTCTCCGTCGCATTCAAAATCGAATCGTGAGTTTAAATAACTGATTTCTTGCTTTATCATTCCATTCATGAATGATCTTGCTAACTTTGAATGGAATCTTGTATCCAATAATATATACTCATTCTGACCTTTCGCGGATAAGATTGAATAATCTGTTTTTTTTCCGTGTATTTCTCTTAATTGAACACAATTTCCCGGGTATATTAGTTCTTTCAACCTCCCAGGATCGTGAATATGTGCATCAACAACATTTTTATTAATCTCAACACGGGTTAGGAACCTATTCGGTCTGGAAATTATCCTCCCTTCAATCAGCTTTTCTCTTATATTAAAAATCTCTTTAGATTTTTCGGGAAAGGATATCGCCATCATGGAACATTGGCATAATAAATTTAAAATAATGGTCTAGTTGATAGAGAATGCTGGACTCAATCATCCAATTTCAACTGCCAATACTTTCTTTTGTGAAAAAACAGTTTTAATTCCCTTTATATCATCGATACAATCTTTGTTTATTTTAAAATACCTGAAACCTTTCTTACTTTCCTCAATTGTGATCAGTCCTAAACCAACCAAAGACTCTTCCTTCGTATACCTGATTCCCAATCCTTCTAGGCAACCTTTTACATTAGAAGGGTCGGACTTTATGGCCCTTGAAATTTCGGAAAGGTATGACCTGTATGGGTATATGGAGTAAAGATAAAATAAAACTTTTCTCCTTAGCTCACTCCTGTTAAGTGATCTAATGATATTACCATCAGCCATTGTTTCCATGATACATGATAATCTGTGTCATATTTAAACTTTTATAACATACTATGAAAACATCATAAAACCTGCTTTTTTACAGATATTTTAGCATACATAAATAAGTGCAAATAAACAAATGCTAATTTATTTTAATTTTGCACCACAGTTTTTACAGAATTTTGAATTCTTGTCAACAACTGTTCCGCACTCTGGGCATACAGAAGCAGAGTTTTCTGGTAGATTTTTGTTTACAGCAACTACATCTTTTGTATCCTGATTGTTAAATTCATTCTTAACATACCCTGGTTCTCCTTTTTTCGGAGTTCCAAGGTTTATCATATTGATATTATTTCTTGGAGATTTAGCCTTTGTAAGTTCCAGGTCTCTCCTAAACTGTTCTTCATCCTGTCTCCTGATGGATTCCATATATGACATCCTTGCACTGGAAGACCATTTCTTGATCTCATCTACCCAGATTTTGGGTTTCTTTACGGAAAATTCAACATATTTTAAATCTGCTCCTTCTCTAAATTCAACTCTAATTCTCTTCTTTGTGAATAATTTCACTACGGGTACAGCAGATGAGACATTCTCAATGTTGTATACGGGTACCATTAAATATATCTTGGAAGGCTCTGCGCTTAACAGCTTTCTACTTCCTTTCTTCTCATATATGAGCTTTTTATCTGTCAAATAAAGAGTGCCATTTTCTATTGAGGCATCATCTCTTGTTAATACAGATTCCTCGGTTAATAGTTCATGT
>JAJZYV010000122.1 GCA_021797955.1 Thermoplasmata archaeon | reverse complement strand
GAATCACTTTGCAATATATAGTTTATAGTGAGATAATTTATTAATATGAATTAGTCATTAATGATCAATGAAAGTTACATTGAGCCATATAAAGGCAGACATAGGTAGCCTTCCAGGGCATACCACTGTTCACGAAGATGTTGTTAATCAGGTAAAGAATCATGTGAAGGATCACGGAAAGGGGATAATTTCTGATTTTTATGTTTCAAGTATAGGGGACGACATACAGATTACTATGGCACATAATCTTGGAATTAATGCTAAAGAGGTTCACGGGCTAGCTTGGGATGCGTTCAAGGCTGGAACTGAAGTTGCGAAGAAGCTTGGTTTATACGGCGCTGGCCAGGACTTACTTAAGGATTCATTTTCCGGGAATATTAAGGGAATGGGTCCGGGTATTGCAGAGATGGAAATAACACCTAGGAAGTCAGAACCGTTCATAGTATATATGATGGATAAAACTGAACCTGGGGCTTTCAACTATCCAATCTTTAAGATGTTTGCAGATCCTTTTAACACCCCGGGACTTGTAATTGATAATAACATGCATGAGGGATTCAGATTTGAGGTTTGGGACATTATTGAAGGAAAAAATATATATCTTGATGCCCCTGATGAAATGTACGATATCATTTCTCTAATTGGATCAAAGAGCAGATATGTTATAAAGAGGGTCCTAACAAAAGAAACACATCAAAAGCTCCCAGATGAGAATGTTGCAGTTATTACAACTGATAAGCTATCATTCATAGCGGGTGAGTATGTAGGAAAGGATGACCCAGCAGCAATAGTAAGGATTCAATCGGGGCTTCCAGCATCTGGAGAAGCGATGGAAGCTTTCTCACATCCATATCTAGTATCAGGATGGATGAGGGGTTCCTTTAATGGCCCTCTAATGCCAGTAGGTTTGAAATATTCAAAAATGTCGAGATTCGACGGTCCCCCAAAAGTAGGGGCATTAGGATTTGTCTATAAGGATGGAAAGCTCACCGGGCCGGTTGATATGTTTGATGACCCGGCTTTCGACGGAGCAAGAAAACTCGCATCGGATATAGCTGATTATATTAGAAGGATGGGTCCATTTGAGCCACACAGACTCCCCGAAGAGGATATGGAATATACCACAATGCCGAAAGTTATGGAAAAACTTAAGGGAAGATTCCAAGATATGGAGGGCCAACCAGGCAACAAGAACAAGGGCAAAAAGCATGAGGCAATCCTTGATGTGGAGTGAACCCCACATAACCCTACTTTATTTTAGAAGTTTTAACAAATGAATGGAAAACAGCCCTCCTGGGATCAATATTTTATGAGAATGGCTTTCTTAGCCGCATCCCGATCCAATTGCATAAGGAGAAAAGTTGGTGCGGTTTTAGTTCGTGATAGGAATATATTGGCGACTGGATATAACGGCCCGCCAAGTAATACGGCTCATTGCGATGTTGTAGGTTGTATTAGAGATGATATGAACATCCCTTCGGGTGAAAGACATGAACTTTGTAGAGGATTACACGCAGAACAAAATGCCATAATTCAGGCTGCTGTCCATGGCGTGAGTATTAGAGATTCGGTAATTTATACAACTACGCATCCGTGTGTAGTATGTTCGAAAATGTTAATGAATGCCAAAATAGTTGAGATCGTTTATGCGGAAGGATATCCTGATGAGTTATCAGAACTCATGCTCATGGAAAGTGATATTAAGAAGAGACGTTTCACCATCTCTGATGAGGAGATCCAACAAATGATTGGAGCACAGTTTTCAAAAGTGAGTGGAGAAGATTGAATTGACTTCATTCATAACCGGCATCCTGGATGTCATTATTACGGATATTATTCTTATAATTCAAACGATTGGGTATCCAGGAATTTTCTTTCTAATGCTTCTTGAAGGTTTATTGCTCCCAGTCCCATCAGAAGTAGTAATGGCTTTTGGGGGGTATCTGGCACTTACAGGAGGGCTCCCTTCGTTTGGTCCAATACCTGCATACATTCTTGTGATAACAGCAGGAACCCTTGGAAATCTTGTCGGATCGTCTATGGCATACGCAATTGGGTATTATGGTGGAGAACCTGGTATTTTAAAATTCGGCAAATACGTTGGGCTGGATGAAAATTCAATAAGAATCACCCATAGATGGTTCATGAAATATGGAAAAATTTCAGTATTCCTTACCAGGATGACCCCAATTTTTAGGACGTTTATTTCTATTCCCGCGGGCATTGCAAAGATGAAATACTCGACTTTTGCAATATATACCCTCGTGGGAACGATAATTTGGGATAGTATACTTGTTTATCTCGGGTTTATTTTTGGTTCAAGCTGGAAAAATATTCTGGGCGCCTTCAACGATTACACATACATTGGTATAGCCACGTTTTTCATAGTTCTAATATATTTGTACTATAGACACAAAGAAGGAAAAAAGCAAAAAGCCGTAAATTCTTAATTGAGATAATACCAATTTTAATAATGTTTTTTAGTGTCAATAGAGGCATTTAGAGATTGCAGTTGCAAGATGGTGTAAACAATAAGGCAAGGAGAATAAGATTAATTAATCGTAAGCCATAACGGAACGATGGACAGCAAGATAAAGATTATAGAGAAGGATAAAAACTCCATTACCTTCGAAGTTCTAAACTATGATAACACATTATTGAGACCTCTTGTAGAGGAATTACTTAAGGACGAGCAGGTTGAGGAATCAAAATATTATATCAAACATCCAGTGATAGACAATCCAAGAATATATGTTAAGGTCAAATCTGGAAAACCACAGGCTGCTGTTAAGCGTTCAATAGCCAGATTAAGCAAGATTTTTGATGGCTTATCTTCAGATCTTTCAAAGGAATTCAAAAGGATAGAAGAAAGTGAAAAAAAGTCCAAATGAGATTACTTTAATTGTTGAATATCAGATAGGATTCTCTAATTTTTTCTTTAGAGAGATAGAATCACTTCATCGTAACGATAGTAATACCAAATATGAGAAGCTATTTGATGGTGTTATCTTAATAGATTCTAACCCAAAAACACTGGAAAAATCAAGTTTTGTCAAGAGAATTACAGAAGTGGTAAAAACATTCTCCAGTTTTCATGAACTGCAACATTTGGATGCTTCCTTTGGACAATTTTATGTAAGGATAAGAGATTCATCGGACTGCCATTCTACTCAAGACGAAAAGATTCTCGGAGAAAAGCTGGGAGCGAGAGGGCGTGTCAATTTTAAAAACCCGGATAACATATTCATTGCATATCACGGGAAAAAACTCTGGTATTTAGGGAGACAGATTTACCAATCTAATCAAGAAAAACTACAGAATAGGAAAGCTGGTATGAGACCATTCTTTTCTCCTACATCAATGGATCCTCGATTTGCGAGATTTTGCATAAATGTTGCAGACGTCCAAGATGGGGGAACCATTATGGATCCCTTTTGTGGTACCGGCGGAATGCTAATAGAAGCAGGATTGCTGAAATATAATGTAATCGGTATCGATATTTCTCAGGAGATGGTTTTGGGAACAAGACTTAACCTGAAATTTTTTGGAATTCATGATTTTACAGTTACGAGGGCAAACTTCCTGGAACTCTCTAATGCAATAAATGTTGATGCCATAGTTACAGATTTACCTTATGGTAGAAGTTCTTCCAGAGCAGGAATTGAAACCGCTGAGCTATTCTCTAAGCTTCCACAAAAAATGGAACAATTCCTAAAGAGAGAAGGCTGTATAATACTGGTAACCAATACGCTTGAATATTTGCATAATTTTGATGAATTATTTTCCATATTATTTATAATTCCGCTCACTATTCACAGATCACTTACACGTTACTATATTAAGATGAGGAAAAAACCTAAAGAGTCAGAAACTTTGAAATAACATCATTCACAAAAAACACTGGAAGGGACAGTTTTTTTGAAACCTCATCTGGATCCAGTAACTCCAGGAAATTCAACAATATTTCCCGTGAAATATTATCCCGAACATTTTCACTGATTTTCCTTGTTATGGAATATATTAATGAATCCTTTTGCCTTATGAGAGAGGCTCTTGTTTTCATCAATTCGTCAATTCTGTTATTAATATCACGAAGAGAGTTTAATAAACTTTCATTATTGTCATTAAGATAATTATCTGTCTTATCAAAAATATCTAGAGGATACCTTTTAGTTTCAATAAAATTCCTTGAATAGTCAATTATCAGTGTAGAAAAACCGGTGGGTCTATAGATTTTTCTGGATGCACCCTGAGGGTTCTGTTCCTTTCCCACAGAAAAAATTAGATTGGCTCTCTCCAGCACCTCCAATTGCTTATTGATTGCCTGTTGAGAGAGACCTATTTGCCTGCTTATCTCCAAGGCATATGAATCATCTATTATGAGTCTCCTCAGTATTTCTCTCCTTGTTGAATTCTCAAAAATGGAGAGAATGAGATCAAAATCATCGTCCACTTAGAACCCCTAACTTATTTTGATCTTCTTTCCCTTCTGGTCATCTGCTTTATCAAGGGCAATTTTCACATCAAGGATACCATTGATGAATTTTGCTTCGGTACTATCTGGCTTCAATTTGTGTTCTGATTCGATCTCCTTGAAGTATTTCCTAGGTCCTCCGGAAACGTTTAGTACTACGTTATGGTCAGAGACTTTTAAGTCTATATCATTCTTGTTAATTCCAGGTAGTTCATACGTTATATACATGTTGGATGCATCTGTGTTCATATCAGTAATTGGTTCTCTCACGTCCTTTTCAACTCCCTGTGTGATGCCCGGGTTTCGTACCCCTGGAACATTTCCGAATTCCTGGAATAAAGGCCTTCCATTCTGGTCTGTCTTGTATGTAAATCCATACACGAAAGGCCCAAATGTAGTCGCTTCAGGATCCTTTGCGATTTTTTCAAACATTCTTCTCATCCTCTCATTGAACCTATCAAAGTCTATACCAAATGAGTCAAACATATCTCCAAAGAAGTCGTCCTCGTCATCTTCGTCATCTCTTCTTCTTCTATACACCATTTCTATCACCTGTTGACAACATATAGTTGTTAACTATACATTACTTTCTAATATATTAATCTTTTTGCTATTAGCTAAGGTAGATTTGATACATAGAAAACCAAATTTATCATTGGACATCTAATAGAATAACCGGAAGATTTTTTCTATGTGGAGCCTTATTTTTTGAGCAAAAGTCTTATAACTCAATCTTTCATCATGTTTCGTTCAGTGATTAGTTATTGAATACGTGGAAAATACGGGAAATACTAACTGCGCAAATGAAAGAAACTGTAAGAGCAATAAGAATTCATTGAACAGCCATAAGGATTGAGAGAGGCATGGATCAAGTCCCCCAGTATGGGGTTATTTGATGATGCTTCTATGGATACTTGAGAATAATATAGAGGTGTAACATTGAAAGTACCGGAAAGAATAGTTGTTGTGGGCAACAGCACAGCTGGCATAACAGTTGCCAATAAACTTAGAACGAGAATAGCTAAGGATGATGGGGAAGTGATCCTAATAGCTGGAGGAAACAGGCATTATTTTAACGACGCTTCAGTTTTCTTACCAGTGAATTATCTACAGAGCTCATATTTATCAGCCCCCGTTAAGAGTCTTTTAAAAAAATCTATAGTGCATGTAAATGAAAACATTAAAAGCATAGATGTGGAGAATAGCGGTATTTTAACGGAAGAGGGTCATTTAATTAGATACACATATCTTGTTATTGCTATGGACTGTGTACCTAACCTGGATGCAATACCGGGCTTCAAGGAAGAAGTTAGATCGGTTAATGATGTGCAATCAGCGACTTCTTTGCGAGAGGATATTCAGAACCTGAAGCAGGGTTCAATAGTCATTGGTAACGCGCCGAATTTTATGGGAAACCAACTTTTGATCAGCGATCTTGCAATTCTACTTTCAAAATACTTCAAAGAGAACAAGCTTGATTCCAAAATTAAAATACAGCTGTTTTTCCCAGAACAAAAGATACATGGTAATGTGGATCTGTTTAATCTGATTGAAAAGTATCTCACAGGTCACAATATAGAAGTTATAGGGGGATTTTCCTTAGCTTCCCTGAACGTGAAGAACAGAGAACTTGTTTCTTCTGAAGGAAAGACAATAAAATATGATTTACCTGTGGTCATGCCTCCGGAAACCTTACATAAATCAATTCAAACATCTAATTTCCCAAAGACAGAAAGTGGTCATATAGATATTGATGAATCTACACTCTCAG
>JAJZYV010000121.1 GCA_021797955.1 Thermoplasmata archaeon | reverse complement strand
TCATCATCTTTTCCAAGTTTCTGAGAAATGTCAATTTCCTTATTTCCGTCAGCTGGTTGATCCAGTGCATTCAGGACTTACCCCTTCAACAGGTGGTAAGCTGGTTTACTGGGTTCAATTGTAATGGCCTTTTCGCACTCTTCAAGGCATTCCTTATAGATCTCATTTGCGCCCCTCCCAAGTTCATTCGTTGGCTTTTTTATCATATCGATCAGTTCCATGACTTTGAGATAATGAAGATCTGAAATCTTTGGGTAAAGTTCAATGCATCTTTCAATTTCATTCATTGCCGCTCCATGACCTTTTGTTCCTGATAAAAAACTTATCTTCAAATATAGATACACATATTTCTCTCTTTCAGAATTATCAAGTTCAACTGCAATATCGAATTCCTTCAAAATTTCCTGCTCAATACCGTTATAAACGTAATTTGGTATGACTTCTATTTCCTTATCACTGGAAATTATACAACTTCCATATGTATCCACGGATGCCTGGTTTATCATCCTTACTGCGAATATTATTTTTTCTAGGCTAGTTGCCTTTGCAATATGGTATTTTATTTCGCCCCTCTTCAAATTTATTGCAGTGTCAAATTCTGCAATTGCCTTGGAAAGAAAACTATTTTTATAATCAAAATCCTTAAAATTACTGGGGGTTCCCCGTATAAGCTGTAAAATGTCCTGCAAATCAATTGGAAATTCCTCGATCAGTGACATCTCTATAAGGTTGGAAGCTTTCTCAATATGACATTCTGGATTATCTGGAAATTCAGATATCATTTCTTCTTCTTTCCTTAAGTTTTTCTCTATACTGGTTCTTCTCTTACTATTTGTAACATTTTTGCGAAAAATAGCCATATGATATTATTTTATTCTGTTATAATAACATAACCGTATCCATGATTTCTGGACAGCATAAATCACATTCCAAATTGTGTTGCAGTGCAAAAAAGAGAAACGATTCAGAATCAAGGATTGCAGATGGTAAGAAGATACTTAGGTATAACATAAGCAAGCGTAAGAATGGTGGGTTAGATAATGCATTACTGAGCCTAGGTGTGTATAATGTGATATGTTCAATATGAGAGCACCAAGGAATTGTGATCTGCAAAATCAGAAATTAATAGTGGTAAAAAATTTAGCTTTCATTTCTAAGTCCTTGCTTTACTGTCTGTGACAGTATTTATTAACCATAGTTTAGAAATAGATTGGATGCATCTTCCCCAAATTGAGATAGAGTTATCTTCACCTTTCTACCAACTTTTTCTGTGGTCGCATACTTATCCCGTATCATTGGTTGAATAACTCTGTTTTCTACTGAGTTTTGGAGACTAATTCGTGCTTTTTCATCAATAGGTCTGCTATTGTTAATATCAATTAATTCCTTGCTGAAAAGGCCAGCTTTCGCTAGTTCTATTGCAAGCTCTAGTTTGTAGTATGGTTTTTCCTTCAGCAATGTCACGGAATATTTTATTTCCTTTGAGGGCGTATATAATGGAAAAATTGGAAGTTCAAGAATATTTTTGCACCCTTGAGATATTGGCTTATCTGGTGGATCATCAGCATATTGTTCTGGTTCAACATAATATGTTGACACTTCTATTCCCTGAGACTTAGCAGCCATAACAGAGATAAAAGCAGCAAGCGCCTGGATCTTAGAACCAGAAGAAATGTTTATTGAAATATGTTGATCTTTGTTTTTATTTATTAAACTAGAAAACAACTCTATGTTATCCTTCAACCTGAAGAACGGTTTCCTTATAGTTTCAGTTTGAATACCCGAGTCTTTTAGCTCCTCCTCAACTAGAGCGTAGAATTTTGTTGCTTTATCATGTAAAGGTTCATTGGCTATCATAATTACCTTTTCAGCTCTCATCATTTTTGCAGGTATAACAATCCTGTCTACCTCAAACCCAACTGGTGCAATATGGATCCTTAAGGGGATATGTGGCATTCCTGGTTCAGTCATGATAATTGCGATAGTAATTATAGTTATAATAGTTTGTAACTACTTTTATTATTTATTAATAAATATCAATGAATGCAGATTTCCAATCACTTTACAACTTTCTCCAATTCCACTAGCTCTCAATTCTCTTTATATCCTGTAGGTTACATAGCTAGAGTCGAGGCTGAACTATCTCAAATGAAATTAGTAATTGAAACTAAATCCATAAATGCCGTCATGTTAAACATAGATGATGCAGAGAAGTTGGTAAAGATGGGTCTCGATTCATCATACTTTGGCCCAAATAAGCTCGTAATGACAACATCAACCATTAATGATCTCACTTTACCAAAATATTATTTAGAAAGAGAAGCAGAGGTCGTTACTAAATTTTGCCCAAAATTTCACATCCCCAGGGACAGGCCCGTGTATCTTTCCCAGAATAAGAGGGAGCGCTTATGGAATATTAGCACACAAGTTGAAGAAACAATTGAGTTATTAGAGCTTCTAGATGGGACGTCCACAAAGTTAATCCCTCTGTTGAAGGGTGTAGATAGGGAAGAACTGTTATCTTGTTATTTCCCTTTAAGAAATAAGGGATTTAGGGCATTCTCCTATTATGTCGCCCAATACTTTGGAAATGGTAGGGGGAATTTGTCAACTGATCTAATAAATGATGTTAGAGAGATTTCTACTTTACCGGATCTTTTTTATATTATGCTGATTGGTCTGCAGTCTAAAAACATTATCAGAAAATTACCACCGGTAGTAAGGGCATATGCAGGTTCAAGATTCACTAGAGAAAACTGCTGGAAAAAGGTAAAGATTAAAAATGCAGGGCAAACAAATCTGTTCCAATTTTATAATTCAGGAGGGAAATGAAGTGGGTACAAAAATGGGGGACCACAAATATTCGGATTATCAAATTATGGACCAGCAAGGTTCATTGATTGAAGAAGAAGGCAGAATAAATTCAAAGGAGTTTGAGAACAGAGCAGAAATGCAGGTTTCCATTAAACTGAATAAAATCCAGCCTGATTTGGCAGAGATGAAAGCTTTAAACCAATATGCAGAACAAGTTCAAACAGATATAGGAGAAAAATTATCCATAAGAGAAAGGCATTTGTTCGGATCATCAATAAAAAACACTATGGTAGATTCATCTAATAAAAAAGATGCTGATATTTTGATAGTTCTTGATTATGAAAAGCATCATGAATTGCTTTCGGTCAAAAACGGTTCAAAACAGACTCTAATAGAGGTCTATGATGCATTGAAAAGCAACCCAAAATACAAAGAAGCAGACGTCACCATTGATGGTAGCGCAGTAGTAATAAGACGAGGTGAAAAGATTGTAGACATTGTTCCAGCTTTTCGAAACCTTAATGGTAAAGGATTCCTGATTCCAGAAAATCGTAAAGGAAATAAGTGGATTAAATCAGACCCAAGAACCAGCAAACGTATACTTGAAATCGAGGATAAAATATATCACGGACAGGTACGTCCAATGATTCAAATTGCGAAAGATTGGAATGAACGAAATGGACGGATACTGAAATCCTATCACATGGAGGCAATAGTCATTCAGCACTTTAAGAATAGGAATTCTGATAGTAGTCGGTCAAATCAGGCAAATGTAGATGAGTTTTTCTTTAGACTCCCAGAGTACATAAGTTCAAGCGTAATAAGAGATCAAGCAACAGAAGAAAAACTAGGAGGATACTTATCTAAAGAAGAAAAGAACAAAGCAATTAATTTAGCTATTAAAACAAGACATAATATAGAAAGAGCAAGGGCATATAAAAATGAGGGAGATTTTGAAAGGAGTCTTAACTATTATGGAAAGGTCCTTTATGACGAGGGTGACAACAAATGAATACAGATTTTATTTCTTCAAGAGAAAATATACAAAAGAGCGCACAACGATTATGTGAAGATTGCTTAAATACAAGCAAGAATAATTTCCTATACTCTGCATATCTGAATAAATGGAGATATTCCTTAGGAATAATTTCAACAGTTGCTGCATGCTTAATCGTACTATCCGTATCAACTAAACTTGGCCCTACAAACACTATTGTTACTTTTTGCTCATTAATAGCACTCTTATCTTCTGCAATAATAACATCATGGAATCCTGGAAAAAATGTGGAACTTCATCAGAGAATGGGGAACGAATTCAATGCAATTCAGAAAAAGTCACAGAATCTCATAGATGTGGAAATCCCAGATCAAAGTGTCAATGATACAGATTTGAAAGATATGTTAAATAAACTGTACAATGAAAGAGAAGTTCTCTATAGGTCTTATTCTCAGATTGTAATTCCTGAGTGGGTTCACAAAAAAGTGAAGAAGAAGTTGGAAACAGGTGAGGCAAAGTATGATTTTGAAAGTAAAAAATAAAACATCAAGAAGTGAAAACAAATTGTGTTTTTATTGAAATGTTAGAAAGTGAAAAAATTTCAACAAGTAAAACGAATTCAATTAATTCTAAGATTTTTTAAGGTATTCGAGGATATGCAATGCTTCACAGAATAATATAACAACACATAGAATGCATCATCGAGAAATATGTCTTTGAGATAAACAATGATAGATTGCATTATAAAAGAGAATTCAAGGATACTCTAAAGAAATGAACCTGATGAATTTGTTTAGACTACATTGAAATATTAGAAGTGTCAAATTTGTTTCTAGCAAAGATGACGTCAAAAAAACGTCATATTCGCAAAGAATAAACTAAAAACTAACCATGGAAAACTAAGAAAATCATATGAGGAATATGACTTTTTACACTATCTCTTATGTGAAATATTTTGAGCGAGGTATAAAGATATAAGAAAAAGGTATTAAGCTAACCTTCATGTTTAGTCTATGACTTTACCAAAATTCAATGAATGTATAGAACCAATACTTGATATGGCACAGGATAGGCTTAATCACACTAATACTGAAAGTATAGAATATATTTCAAAAATTTTTAAAGTGACAGAAAATGAAAAGTCTTTGTTAATTCCATCCGGTAGACGTCCATTAATTGTTGATCGAGTTTTATGGGCTATTTTTTATATGAAGAAGGCGCAATTAATTAAAAGTGTTGGGAGGGGAGAATTTATATGCACAAAACTAGGGATTGAAGTTCTTAAAAAACGCAAGGAGGCTAGAATTCCTCCATTAACTGTAAAGGTACTTTTAAAGGAATCCAAACCATTTGAAGACTGGAACTCCACTAAAACTCGAGAGAAAAAAAATTTAGCAAAAACACTAGTAAAAAACGAGGCTTCGTCTTTGGTGAAACAAGACATCTTAGAAGATGAAACAGAGACAGCAAAAACTCCATTACAGAAGTTAGAAGAGGCATATCAGGAGTTAAATGAAAAGGTCGTTTCAGATTTGATTGAACGAATGTCTAATCTAAATTACAATGATTTTGAAATATTCATAACTAACATCTTACCAAAACTTGGATATGGAACTGACGCCAATGACATAATTCAGTCTCACGGAGGACCAGGTGATAAGGGAATAGATGGTATTGTCCGTCTAGACTCCCTTGGCGCTGAGAAAGTTTTCATCCAGGCTAAACACTGGCAGAAGCCAGTTGGCATGGCTCCTGTTGTGAGTTTTAGAGACAAAGTTAAGGATAGTGGAGTTAAAGCTGGGGTTTTTGTAGCTCTATCTGGATTTAATGGAGATGCGAAAAAGTTCATAGATGAACACCATGAAAACATAGCATGGATCGACTCCAGAAAGCTTGCAGAGGCAATGATCGCAAAAGGAGCAGGCGTTTTAAAGGAAGCAAGTTACGACATTTATAGAGTTGATGACGAATTATTTGACTTTTCTTAACAACAATAAGAAAGTGAAATTTCATTTAATGATTTTTATTATACATTTTTATGGTCTCTAATATAAGTACAACAACAAAATTCATTTTTTCTCACCTCTTTCTGTAACAAATATGCTATTTACCATTAAAATGAAGTTCGCCATTACCCTTTCAGTTCTCGCAATATCATAATCACTGTTGATAATATACAAAATATACTTGTGTAAACGCCGATCAAGATTTGTTCAAAATCGCCGGTTTGGAATTGACCCCCTTTATATATAGTTTTCATTCCCTTTTCACTCCCTCCTCATTGTTTGTAGTGAATTCTTCTTCCTGTCCTTGAGCCTGTAAGATTCACCCTTTATGTTTATGACAGTGCAGTGATGCAGTATGCGATCAAGGACAGCAGCTGCCATTACCTGATCACCAGGAACTTCTCCCCATTCTGAAAAAGATTTGTTGCTT
>JAJZYV010000120.1 GCA_021797955.1 Thermoplasmata archaeon | reverse complement strand
GAAGAATACAAAGTAGTGAAAAATTCGACCAAGAAATATCCTGTACAGAGGCTGTTTTCCCACTACCCTTGATGTTTCCAGCCACCGTGAAGCTATTACAAAATTGTCATTTTTCTGGAATTCCTTCAACCTTTCCAGCTCTGAGCCAGAAATAGATCCATCCGCATCAATGAACGCAACCATGTCTCCAGTTGCCGACTCTATCCCTTTTACAACCGCCATTCCCTTTCCTAATTTTCTAGTATACTGTAAAATTTTGGCATCTGGGTAGATTGTTTCGACCACCTCAGGGGTGCTATCATTTCCATCAAATACAACAATTACCTCTTTTATATTCGAAACGCTGGCCCTGATTTCCTTCAACAATTTACCTATTCTTTGAGCCTCGTTATAGGCCGGGATAACTATAGATATTGTTTTCTGCTCCAACTGATCGCTATTTTAGCCCTAAACTTAAAATTTTCTTTTCTTCGGTTGAAACGTAAAAAACATAATTCAAGACTTTTCTAGTTCGTCCATAAACCAATAGGCATCCCATGGAGAGACAATCAGTATGTCACCATTTTCTGGCTTTTTCTTAACAATTTTTCCAAGGATACAAAGTCTCCTGTACTCGTAAAATACTTCATAATCTGACGGCATGGCGTTTGAATAAAATTGAAAGAAAGCTCTAAAAAGTGATACAGTTACCTCGGAATTTAGATCGTACATATTCTTAAAATTTGAATCTACATACTTAGCCAGTGTTTCAATTCCCAGTGATAGGATCTTCCTTTTGACCTCCAAGTCTGCCGCGCTTACTTCTTGGTCTTTGGTACCGGAAATATTGCACTCCAGTGTATCTACCGGCAATCCTGGAAATTTTTTTTGGATGAAGTTTGATACCTCTTCTGAATTTCTATCCAAAGCAATCATTATCCTGGTAGGTGCCATAGGTATTAGGAAATTAAACAAATCATCAAGGGACTGGTTGCCTTTCTTGGATCGCTCTGAAATATAAATTACGGTCATGACTTTGTTCATATTTATCAATACAGTCTTACTGTCTCCAAGTTTCTCAATGCATGGGATTCAATTCCAAATTTTTGCCTTATCAATTTGGCCAACTCAATCGCATTGTCGCTGTCGCCGTGGTTAACCAGTATCTTCTTTGGTTTGGGTTGCATCGTTGCAATGTATCCAAGTAGTTGTTTTTTATCTGAATGCCCTGAAAATCCCTCCGCCGTTTCTACATTCATGTTAATTTTATATGTTGTAGGTTTTCCTCCGTCTGCGAGCGTAACCTCCTTAGCCCCCCTTTGGACCCTCTTACCAAAGGTTCCATCTGCCTGATAACCTACGAACACCAGGGAATTTTTAGCAGATTCTGCCCACGCTTTGAAGTACTCCATAACAGGACCCCCACTCATCATCCCAGAGGTTGCCAGGACAACTTTGTTTTCCACAGAATCACAGATTTGAAGCCTCTGCTCTTTTGTTTCCACTTTCTTAAATATTGGGCTCATAAATGGATTTTCCCTCATTACCATTATCTGTTCCCTAAGGTTTCTGTTCAGAAATTCGGGATATGCTGCATGAATGGATGTCGCCTCCATGATCATTCCGTCAAGGTACACTGTTATATTTGGAATAAGGCCAGTTCTTACTGCTTCCTCCAGAACCATCATTACTTCCTGGCTCCTTCCAACGGCAAATACAGGAATCAGTATAGACCCACCCCTTTCGAATGTCCTGTTGATGATGCTTACCAGGATTTCAGACGCATCCTTTCTTGTATTATGATAATCATCTCTGCCTGCATAGGTGCTTTCCGTCATGAAGGTTTCGACTCTTGGAAATTTATTGTTTGCTGGGTTAAAGAGCCATGTTTTTTCAAATTTTACATCACCGCTTAATACGATATTGTAAAGCCCATCACCAACGTGAAGGTGAACCGAAGATGATCCCAGTATGTGACCTGCATTGTAAAAGGTTAATCTTACGTCAGGAGTTATGTCGGTGGTTTCATTCTGTCTCAAAACAATTGTTCTCTTTAGTTCCTCTCTTATGTGCTTCGTCTCATATGGAGCTTTGTAACCTTCCATGTGTGCAACTTTTATGAAGTCGTTTTGCAAAAGAGTTGAAAGATCCCTTGTGGGTTGAGTCATATAGATTGGCCCTTCATAACCGTACTTGTATAGCATGGGAGCCATTCCTGAATGATCTAAGTGCGCATGTGTTAGAATTACCGCGTCTATGGAACTAAGAGGCTGAATTTCAGGAAGATAGAGATACGGTGATCCTTCCCATGGTTTTTCTCCCGCAGTGCTTGTATTCATCATTCCGCAGTCAACCAGTATTCTTGAGTTGTTGGTGGAAACCAGAGTTGCACTTCTTCCCACTTCTCTGTGCCCTCCCAGCGCCGTTATTCTCACCCACGGTTCACCTATCATAACCGGTGAGTTCAGTTTCTGTCCAAGGGAGTTTAGAAATTTTTTCCTGTCATCCTTGACTTCTCTCATGAACTCTCTGATTTCTTTCACTGTGTAAGAATGCATTGGAGGGGCTCTTATGACTCTTGGAGACCAGTTTGTCTTTGCCCTTATGGTTTTCAAGTAATCTGAATCTTTCTGGGATATTATTGATGGTTCTTCCAATTCTATAACCATTTCTCCTGTGTCAGCCTCAAAATAAATATCTTTCAAACCCGCGCTTTTTGGTATAACTTCTTCTGCAATCTTTCTTGATTCATTCTCCCCCTTCATTATGGATGGATCTGGTCTGATTGCAATTCGTCGTCTGATCTCCTGAGCAACCTTAACTGCAGTTTCCTCCCTGTTGGCAAATAATTGCTCATTTTTGGTGTAAACTATAATATTTGGTCCTTCGTATACAACTTCTGTGATACCATTTTCGGGGACAAGTTTATCGAATATGACCTTTGCCTCTTCAATGTAATCTCTGAAAACCATTTATAAAACTCCTGAACTCTGTTTTTATATATTTATGTAATAATAAGATTTAAAGATTTAACTTTAGTTTTTTAATTCTATTAAGGACTTCTGACTCTTCTACCATTTCAAAGCCCTTTTCCTTGGTAATAACTGCAATATCTATCATACCTCCAGATGCAGAATCCCTTGATTTAGCAGCTGAAATGCCCTTTATCACCAGATCAATTCCTTCGTCGGTAGACAAATCTTTATTATACATTGACTCAAGGACACCATATACGTATGGTGATCCTGATCCTGTACTGACAAATTTGTCTTCAACTGATCCTCCCGCAGCGTCTACAGAGAATATATGTGGTTTTGAGTCCACACCTCCTATTAGAATCTGAACCATATAGGGGTAAAACTTGGTTTGATTGAGTATGTTTGAAAGCAAAGTGGCAGCCGCACTTATTGGGATGTTTATCTTTCTCTGCATTCTGTAAAGTTCCAGTTCAGCTTTCATATATCTAACCAGTACCTGAGCATCACCCACAAGTCCAGCTATAGTCATTCCAGCGTAGGTATCGATCTGAAATAGTTTTTGCCCGTCCTTGTGAGCTATGAAATGTTCCATAGTAACTCTTCTTTCTGTTGCCATTATTACAGCATCTTTTAGAGTTATGGCAACTGTAGTTGTTCCTGTTTCCATTAATTTTTCCATGCTTTCACTCTGTAAGGTCAATTTGTAAGAATATTAAAAACTTTGGAATTTTTAGGATAGGCAACCAAGCATTGGACTGCAATTGGTTATAAGAGCTTTTAATCCTAACAACCATTTTAAATATTTTAGTTAAATGTGGCTCTATGGTATTGACGGCTGAGGACATAATGAGTGCTTTACCTTCCATTTTGCCCCCAAATTTAAGTGCAGCCTCGGCTACTAAGATAATGACTACAGATCATAAGGGTTTTGTTTTGGTTGGCGAAGAGGGAAAGGTAGTGGGGATAGTTACCGAGTGGGATCTGGTGAGCAAAGTTCTATCCGACAAAAAGGATCCGGAAATCGTAACCCTTCGTGAAATAATGAGCAGCGACATCAAGAGTGTCGAAGAGAACGTACCCACAAGAAAAGTCACAGTTATCATGAGCAAGAATGGAATTAGAAGAATTCTGGTTGGTAAGGATGGAAAATACAAAGGAGTCATAACCTCACGGGATATCCTGAGAATTTTTGAAGATTACGTTGAAAATGTCGAAAATGTTGCAGGCAAATACGGGATATTATAATTAGAAGTCTAATTGAAAATAAATTTGTAAATTTCAATCAGATCGTGCACATCGCCCTTAGAGTATTTCCTGAGACTTTCAGGATCATTTTTCCAGAGGTATTCCACGGCTTGGGCTGGGTTCATGTCTGGTATCGAAACTATCTCCTTTACCCGCATTAAATTGAGACTTGAGAACATTTCTGATCTGACTACATTTTTCAAGCTGGTAACTTTATAGTCCCCCGTGATACGTCTCCCATACAGTGCACACGAATACATCATGTCCATGAGGTAACTGGTTCCAAAGAAATATTTCAGAGCGAACAATTGCTTCGAATAGGAAAGAGATACTATTTTCGTGTTGATTAGAGTTATGTCATAACTGACGTGGTTGTAGCCTATGATTACTTCTGGTTGATATGAGTCAATAATTTCATCTAATTTTTTCAACAAGTCGTATTCGTTATAATCAGAAGGATCCGCCAATAGAACTTCATATTCACCCTGCAATGTGCCGATTGAAATAGCGACAATATCCTCATTGCTGAGAAATCTGTCCTTTACAAGCGTTTCAAGGTCTAAAGCGAGAACTCTTTTTGATCCGTTGATCCGTCTCTTAATTCTTGATAGCCCTATATCGATGTCCATCGCAAGTAATTTTTTCATTGGATAAGGTTATAACCATTGTTAAATTATTCGAAAGATGAAGTTTGCATCAAGATTCTATTTGAACTCCAAGGTAGACTTACACAGAATAGGAAACTTTGTGTTGGGTTTTTTTAAAGAGGAAGGATTCGTTACTCAACGAACTGAAACCAAGTCTGGGATAATAATTCAAGCCAAGAAAGGGGGAATACTGAGAGCTTTGCTTTCAACAAACAAAGCAATTACAGCAGTTATTATGGGAAACAATAACAGTGTGGATATAAAATTGGGGGTGAGGCAGTGGATGGAAAATGACGATCAAAAGGAATTAAATGAATTATCTTTTAATGCAATATCTTTTTTTGATGAAATCCCTGAATCTCTATGGGCTTACGAACTGGAACATCACTTGTGGAATCACCTTGAGACAAATATTGAAATAGATTGATTACCAGGTATTTCCTGTGATCCTTTCGTAGAGATTCCTATATAATTCACTGGTTGATTCTACCAATTTTTGTGGCATTGCAGGAATGTCTGGTTCAGGTTTTCCTTCCTTACGCGCTCTGTACAGTTGATCGTGATAACCTGTTTGCCTGTAATATTGACGTACACTCTCCTTTGATAATTCAACAATTCTTCCCTTTGAGTGTTCGTCCATTTCCCAAAATCTATCCTCGTCTGCGGTTCCGAATGTATCCACCACTACTGGGTTCCTTTTTAATCCAAGTGCAAATTCCTTCTTTCCATCGGCGTGGATGAGTCCGCGTTTAGCGACCTCTCTTTGGATTCTGCTGTCTATTTTTCCTATAATTTCTTTAATGTTGTATATCTCTTCGATTTTTAGTCCTCCAATTTTCGAAGCTTCATTTATAGTTAATGGTCGGTCGGTTCTTTCAAATTTTGTTGTCATTTCAAAAAATGGTGTTTCCAGTTCATCCCCCAGTTTATAATCGGAAGTCAAGCCAAGTGACTTATAGTCAATCTCTCCGCTTTTGAGTCTGTCAAAAAGTGAGCCCGCGACATAATGCCTCATAATAAATTCCAGGGGTATGAGATAGTTAATCCAGAATTTAGATCCACCTCCTTCCGCCACTTTGAATTTAGTCACTTCCATTGAATTTTCAGATTTCATTGCCAGGAAATCAGTTTCTATTCCCATTTCCTTAAGGACATCGAACCAAAACTTGGAAGTTCTGCATATGGAGGTACCCTTGTCCTTGACATTAACTGGAATGATCTTGTCAAACACGGATATTCTGTTGGAAAATTTAAAGAGAAGCCTGTCCCCGAGGTCATAAACATCTTTGACTTTACCCACTCTGATTGGTTCCATACGACCCAGATGCTATAGACTGATTTAAATCTCGTTGAGGAGTATTATATGTTACTGAGATGATTTCTTAAAATTCGCGAAAGGCCTTG
>JAJZYV010000119.1 GCA_021797955.1 Thermoplasmata archaeon | reverse complement strand
AATATTGCCAAGGTCTTCTGAGGAGATCGGATCCATCATTATGTCATAATAGAAGCCGTCTTCTGTCGGAGGACCGGCATTAAGGCGTGCTTCCGGATAGATCTGGAGGGTCGCCTGCGCCATAAGATGAGCGGCGGAATGCCTGAGTATCCTCATGCCGTCCTTGGAGTGGACATTGACTGGCTCGAATGTGCCATTGGAAGGCGAAATACTGGATAGATCAAACAGTGAGCCGTTGAACCTTGCAGCGACTATCTCGCTGTCCTTGCGACCTAGTGCGTCCGCAAAACGTTGCCCTTTCTTGATTTGAATTTGAGTAGACGATTCGTGCATAACGGTGCAATAACCTTCATTATATATATTTAATTGAAGTTAACAAGTGATTTTCTTTATTATTAGCTCTTAACACTTTTGTATGATCTATTTCAGGAGAATATTTTTAGGGCAATCTGAAGCCTCCTTAACTTGAGCTAATCTCAACAGGGTTCTAATCTACTCATTAAAGAACCCTCCAAAAGGGTCATTTTTAGCGATTTTAACACTATGAACCTCATGTTCTAGCCCACACGATAGTCCGCTGACCCAGACTTACTATAAAGTTGACAATTTCCAAGAAACGAACTCTTAAATACATTTCATAAGTCCTGTAAAAATGACTAAACAAAGAAAAGGCTCGAAAAAAGTAGTCGTCTATGAGCACTCTAATGGTGTGATCTTCATTCATCCAACAACAAGAGAGCCAAGCGGCAAGCACAAAACAAACAGCGAATTGGTAGAATATGGAAATGTAAGAGATACTGACGCTGAGATAGGAAGAAAGATAAGAGCTATGCTGAAGAAGTGCGACTAAATATTCAGGTATCGAAAGTCAAGGAACTTGTTTTTTCTGGTAGAATTATCCCGCCCTTGACCCCAAACCTAAAAGTTATACAACGACGGTAGCAACCTGTTAAGAATTCTAACTAAGGACTCAATGCAAAATATTTCATTCATGAGTGCGTAAACGCGATAATTACCAGTATAAGATGTCAGCAAAGGTCTACTTCTCTTTAAAATTAACATTTTCTTTCTTGACCCAGGTACTGTATTCTCTAGCCGGGCGATTACTGGGATTTACCCCCCTCCATATGTATTTGTCTTTGCAGTTAGGTCAGAGCATTTTTGCGCTGTCGCGGCTACGATTCCAACCAGCCATTTCCCATATCACTTCGTATTCGCCATTGCCGCAGGGGCACGTGAACTTCGTCCTAGACATCACTTCACAGCTCATCCCATTATCTCCTCAAAAATTCTAATATGTCTAAAGAAAACATGATTAACTCCTTGATATAAACTTCAGCATTTACAATTTACATACAGATGTCTGTTGAGCATAACAAAACGTTCAATCTAATTCACAGTAATACTATGTTGGCGAAATGCAAAACACATCGAGCAGACAGTAAAAATGCTTAATCTCAATGAATTAAAAAAAACTATAATACGCGTCAAATCTTTTCTGTTGCTCACTAAATGATATACCAAAATTGGTTACCATAGCATCTTTAAAATCCTCCCACAGTCTTTTGACTTCTGTGCAGCCGATGTGTGCTATCATATAATTCTCTACCATAACAAGAAAATAAAAAGTAATATATGGCAAGCCTTTCTTCAATGCGTTTTTTACAGCAGTGCCGTACAAAAACCTAGTTGCTCCTGTACCATAATAGTTCACATACTCTCTGATTAGTTTAAACATGTCAAATAATGAAATATGTCTTGGAAAAGATTTCCCCAACATTTGGTATGTAAAATCTAAGCACTTTTTCATATTTTCTCTGATGCTTTTAGAACTAATTTCCCCATCTTTTCTAATGGGATTTGAAAACCTATATTTTTTCAATGAAGTGTCTAAAGTCGAGCAAAGTGGTGGAAGAAGGTATTTCGCTAGGTTCTTATTGTTTAGCACAACGTTATTTAAGAGAGAAATTTTCTTGTAGTGATTATATTCCTCGACGTTTGGATCCAAAGTTCTCGCAATACATGAAACGCCGTGGTAAATCCCATAATAGAACTTGATAATGGACCACCCAGGGTACATTAAAGTCCCTCCTTTGATAGAGTCATAAAGCGCGGATTCATCTATCCAAGCTGAAATTAAGTTTTGCTTGCAGACCTCTATCTTAACATCTTTAAAAAATTGACATTTTCTTTTGCTTAATTTTTCCAGTACATTTTTCACGTCGGTTTCTCTGTAAAGTCCTGCGCCAACTTCGTTATCTATTGCTGATTTTACCTTAGAAATATAGCCAATTAATTCAATAAAAGTCCTTGCTTCTGCGCTACCGACTGAAAGTGTAGGAGTACTTCCAAAAAAACTGTAGCTTGTTTTGTATTGTGTCAATCTTAAAAGGACAATGTTAAATCAGTCTTTATTCTTGCGATCATATACACTGTGCACAGGATTTGCTTCCAATCACCAAATGTTCAATTCGGCGCCAAAAGGTGTTTAGTGATATCTTATAACCTAATATCATCTGCTCCTAGCATCTTGAAAACTAATCCGCACAGAAGCGTTTTCTGGGTTAATCTCTGCTTCCTCAATCTCCTCAGAATCTTCTCCTCCAACATAGTCTTCAACAGTTGAAAACTCCACGTCATAACGGATTATCTTGTCAGGCATCCAGAATACTTCAAGGAAAGATTTTTCAGGCTTGTTTGCAGATCCAACGTAAGCGGCAGTTGCTTTTTGGTTGTATGGCACCGCCCTGGTTATGGAGATATCATTTGCTGCATCCCATATCAACCTAAAGAGAACGTGCTCTATTGAAGCTATTTCTGCGCCGCCATAGTATCCAACATCATACGGTTTCCATTCTTGAACAAACCTAAGCAAAGCTGTCGGAGATATCTTGATTAACCCCAAAATTGGTATAATAACTCTTTCCGTGAGTTGCTTTTCCAGTTTTTCCTTAATGTTTACAGTTGAGTATTGTTCTTTGTTACCATTAAAATTTAAGACTCGAATGACAATTTCGCCGGTTTTATTATAGAAAATTTCAACAGGAAGTTTGTTTTTAAAACTTCGTTCATCAACTCTACCCGCATCCGTCTCGGTAACTGGCACCAGCTCATTAATGATGAAGTTTCTCGAGTGCAGTATGAATTTGACAAACCCCTCATTCAGCATATTCTGCACATGAAGGCTGCTCATAAAAGACCAAAGAACTGATTTTTGCCAATCAATAGGGTTAGATTTCAAATAGTATCGCAGATACCGTTCAGCAAATATGGAAAACTTACCATAATCACTCGTTAGGTGAAACTTTTCTCGAGGCCGCGTGGCTTTCGAAAGGGTATATGTACTATTAACGAAACCTTCTTCTTTCATCTTTGACAACACTTTCAGCAACCATGGTCTGCTTACAACTGTCGAACTCCATGACATTAATTCTGATGAGCTCAACCCCTTTCGCTTATAACTAATTAGCAGTCTGTCAATTATGACTATTTCTTTTTTGGTAAACCGCTTTGAGTTCACTAGTAAAAAAGACCAACTTCGTATATAAATTTCTATTTGTAAACCCTTTAGTGATTAAGTTAATTTTAGATAATAGCAAAGTACATGCTTTTAATATGTCAATTAGGAGGTGAAAAAACGGGAAAGAATCCAACACCGAATGACAACAGATCTAGGTCTCTGAACAGCAAGGACCCAGTGGGTCAGGCTGCTAGCAGAAACCATGAGAACCAGATCCGTGAGAACAGCGAAGAAGAGCAAGATGAGAAGAGATAACGGAAAGGCATTAATTTGGAGGGGGCATAATACGCCTCCTATTTTTTATCAGTATCATTCAACGTGTAGGTCTCTATTCATAATTTCAAGTCTAAGGGGCGTATACGCATTTCCCGTTGGAGCATATCAGTAATCGTAAATGCTCATTCAGGAGGTCGACCAGATTCTGTTTGACCTTTACAACAATCTTATTTACATCAAGCTTCCTGTTTTCACCGTTGCCCACTTCATGCACGGCAATTACTATGCCATTTGCCCCATTTCCATCTACACTGGTCAAATAACCTTGCAGTTTCAACAAATCACCATAAACTCCTGTTCTTGAATTCAATCTTGAAAAGCCATATCCAGATTTCCGTTTTTTATATTTAATTAGCTTTACTTCTATTACGAACATATTGTCAGAATCGCCGAGCCAGATGTCTATCCTTTTTCCTTTCGTCCGTCTATTTTTCGTTTCTGGCGTATTCTCCATGGATAAGTTGTCTTTCAGTTTCGCATCAATCAAAATAAGTTCGTGAAATAGCAATGCTTTCCAAGTTGCTTCGTGCTGCCCCCATCTTTCATTGTGACGGGCACTCCATCGCTTATCGTACTTCGAAACGTTTTCGCTTGCTTGTTTTATAACTTCAAAATACCCCTTGTCATTCATCTTTTTGCCTCTCACTCGGTTTCAAATCAACTTTGTTTCTTGAATCGATCCCGGTTTTGTTCATGGTTACTAAGTCGAAAGATACCTTCCTCTAATAATTTGCTGTTTAGTTCTCTCCTTTTTGTTTGCCTTTAACGCACATCTTATAAAATCTCTCGAATTCTTCCCTACGCTTTAGGATCAATTCCTTTTTAGCCACCAATATTTTTCTATTCTTTCATCTATCGGTAAACTATCATACGTAGAAAAGTCGGCACGTGTACCCATATTATTGCATATCGCACAGGCAACTCTAAAATTGTTCTCATACTTCTTATATTTCGCATCTTCGTTAATCAATTTCTTATAAGGAATGACATGTTCCCTTGTCAATTGCATCCAGTCTTCAAAAGAACCCCTAAAATATTTGCCGCAGTGGACGCAAGTGTAATTATACTTCTTGAACAGATTCCTACTGTAGCCCATTAGAGGTTCCAGATTCTGTCTTCTCTTTTTTCATTCTATCCACATCCAAAACGTTTCTTCAAACTTCAAAACTTTATCTTTTGCCTATCCGCCAAGAAGGTCGTACTTTTCCCCAGTAATATTTCTAAACGGGGAACGGTCTCCTTTCAAATTAAAGTTCCGAAACCCAGGCTTTCCAGGCAAATTCCAGATTCGATCCACTTTTATTGGATTTTCCATTAGGTTCAAAGTTTTTTCATCCATTACGTTTCTAAACTTAAAACATTACTCTCCTTCTATACAGACTTCATAACACACGTACATTCGCTCAGGCAATACATTTGCATCAACAGTTATTGCTTTCAGATATTTGTCATAGAGAAGAAGCTTTGTCTTTCCTCGCCTCATCTAGTCTCTCGGCATTCCCCATATCCACTTCCCAGCATGTCCAATTACATTGGGCCCTCCGGCACTTTGTGGGTTTTCCTAAATACCCATGTTTCTTTGCCAAACCTTATTTGCAAATGATTCCGTATATTTCACTTCCTCAAACCCATCTCAACTTCTCCTTGACAGATGCTTTAGGCTACTCAATACATCGTTAATCATTATGTTAGTTGGCACAACCTCTTGGCTCAGGCCATGGAAAGAAAGAACCGCAGTAACCACACTTATAACATATGGAATCAAAGTGGCTTTGCAGTTAAAAGGTCATTTTTAAGACAATTTAGGTGAAACTTTCATCTTTTAGTTGTAAGAAGGACTTTATGTTCAAAGTCGATTTGGATAGATCTTCGCATTCGGCGACAGAGGCAAAAATGCGGGCATGATGGATCGATCTTGGTGACAAGTGTCTTTACACGCACTAGGAGACTTCGCTCGGGGCAGAGTGGGAGACAAATCTTTTCAGGAAGAAGGAATAATACTTGATAGATTCACAATACTCATCATCTTGCGACCCCATTCTTAGGGATATATACGATGTGTAGAAATCAAGAGAGGCGGGCGAGGCTGCATCCGATTCCATGTAGAGTGAACTCAAGAAATATAAGGCATATGTGCACACTACGGAAGGTCTAAGTGGAATTTCTTCATATCTTTCAGGTGCTGAAAGATCATGGCGTTTCACGGAAGATATCCTTGAAGGAAGCTCTCTTTGAGCTTTCAAAGATAAATATCATAGCAGACGGGACAAAGAAGAACGATCGCCGAAATACCTCAGATATCTAAGTAGATTGCAAACATATTTGGTTTGAAGTTTGTTACGGATCCGGTTACGTTCAGACAACAAGAGCATGGAGAAACACTTATATAGGGGGAGAGTCAAGGGAGGGGGAGTTTTTAATCTACTCCCAATTCCAGAGGTGACGATATGGTAGGAAAGGGCACATACCGGACAAAATAGGAGAAGGCAAGGATTGTGA
>JAJZYV010000118.1 GCA_021797955.1 Thermoplasmata archaeon | reverse complement strand
TGCGTTATCGCTTTCAATTTTTGGTTCATCTCACGGTTCCTACATTGGATTTACGTTATCTGGTATTCCGGCTGGAGTTAAGATAAATTCAGATGAGATCAATCTCTGGATGTCGCGAAGAGCTCCTGGGCAGAGTATACTCACTACACAGAGGAAAGAAGCGGATGAAGTTGAGATTATTAGTGGTGTAAATGATGGTTTTAGCGATGGCGGTGCAATCACAGGCATTATCAAAAATATGGATGTTATTTCAAAGACGTATTCTGAATTGAGGGATAGACCAAGGCCAGGCCATGGAGACATTTCACTTTACTACAAATATGGAAGATTCAGGAATTTTCAAGGTGGTGGATTTTTATCAGGAAGAATGACCGCTTGTCTGGTAGGTGCAGGTGCTATTATTCTTAGTGCCCTGAAAATGAGGGGAATTGACATATTATCTTATATTGACACCATGGGAGATATTTCAATAGAGAGTGAAAAGAAGATAACAGAAAATGATATTTATTCACATGAGACAAGAATGCCTGATTTAGATGCAAATAATAGGGCATCTTCCCTGATCATGGACCTCATCAAAAATGGTGACAGCACTGGAGCCTCAATAAAAACAATCATAAAAAACTGCCCCCCCGGATTGGGAGAACCTTTTTTCGATTCCTTTGAGAGTGTTATATCACATCTTATGTTTTCAATCCCGGGATTGAAGGGAATCGAATTTGGTTCTGGCTTTGGATTCACCAAACTTAAAGGGACCGATTCCAGAGATGAATTTTACATGGAAGAAGGAAAGATAAGAACCAGAGAGAACCATAATGGCGGAATCCTCGGTGGAATAACCAACGGGATGCCCATAGAGTTTCGGGTTGCAATGAAACCAACCTCATCCATTAGGGAAAGCCAGAATACTGTAAATCTCGAAACAATGGAAAATGAACAGATTACTGTGAAAGGAAGACATGATCCATGCATAGCTATTAGGGCGGTGCCTGTGATCACGTGCGTATCTGCCTTAGCTGTTTATGATTTGATCCTCAGATCTGGAATTAACAGATCCTAAAAGAAAACAAGGTAAACTAGATAGGTTATTATTAGAGGTATAAAGAATGCTGCTGGAATAATTAATCCGGCAAGTCTTTTGGAAACTCTCACTGATGAGAAAACTGTATCCAACAATTCCTGATAGCTCTCCTCTGAACCCATTTTAACGTTTACATCTGCACTACCCATTTCAGAAGTGCATTCTGAGATGGATGCAATGCTCAACTCTGTAATATTTCTGATTTTTTCAACAAGCTTCACATTATCGTCTTTTTCCCCAAGAGGATTCATATCAAGCGTGCTTCCATTGACAACATGATTATCTGTTGTGTAAATTTCAACCATTTTGCATATATCTTTCAAATTTTCCCTAATCTTCATCATCAGGTCTGCAGTAATGTTGTTTGAATCTGTTAGTATTATTGCATTAATGACAGAGTCTATGCTGAAAGTGAGAACCTGAATGCCCATTTCTCCCAGTGATTTTGTGTTGTAACTGCCTCTTGCATAACCGGCCATTATTGGATATTTTGTCTCCATTCGCTCAAATTCCCTTTGGAATGGTCTGATCAGTGGTGAACAGTCCATGAGTTCCAGAACCCCTGGAGTATAGTTACTCTGTGCATCTATAACGGCGAAATCACTAGCCCCTGAGTCCATGACTGCTTCCATTATCCTCTTTCCTTCAGGTAAGGAAACATCATCAAAGGGATCACGTTCAGGAAGGATAGCTCCAAATCCATAATTGCCGAATCGGAATATGGAAATGGCATACTTGGATGCGTTGACCCTTTTTATTCTGGCCATAAATTCAGCATTTGTCCCTGATGACATGGCCCTTTTGATTCCATCGGTTATTGATACTATATCTTCCTCTCCAGAGCAGTTGTTATCATTGGTGGTTGTTGTATGAAATACCATCAGATCACATTTCAGATCGTTTAACCTTCTCTGAAGTCTGATTGGTAGATCGCTGGAACCAACTGTACCAAAAGGACCCGGGTGGATATATGGGAAGACCAGAACTGTCTTCAGGCTACCCGATTTATCACGAAGCGCAATGGTCTTCACAGGTACAGTTTTATTTTGGTTGTACATTTTCTTGAAAAATCTTTCCCCTATTTCGTTGTACTTTCTGTCAAACCCATGCAGAAGAAAGAATTTTACTAGGTCTGTAGGTTCCTCGCCGTATCGTTCCTTGAACTTTTTTGTTGATTTTTCCACAAAAAATGCTGCAAGAATTGCTGAAAAAAGAGAAAAGAATACTATTTCAATAATGGGTCCAAAGAGACCCAAATAGATGAAAGTGGGAATGAGACATAGGGAAAAATAGAGCGATGTGAAAATGTTCACATAGGGCTTTTTTGAAAAATAGATATATAAGACAAGATATCTGAAAAACGCTGTAAAACTAATGCCCAGAGGGATGGCCTGAAACTTTAGCCATGGGAAAATGATGATAAGAATACCGGAGAATAATATGTAGAACCACATTGTAATGGCAACCGATGTGATGTTTCTCCTCAATGGAAATATCGTCTGTGTCGATTTGAAAGTTATCTGATCAAGAATTAAATTGAGAGAATATGGAATAATAACGATGAGCGTTGCAAGGTAAATATTCATAGTATATAGATAAACGCCAAGAAACCCAAGGGCTACTGCAAGCATAACCCAAGCGGGATTTGGAGATTTTTTGATGTACTTGCTCAAGTCTGCAAAGGTTCTCTTTCGTCGTTCAGCCAATGTACAAGTAATAAATCAAAGGTTTAACGTTTTTCTCTCCCACTATGAGGAGGAGAGCTTCATAATCCTGAAGTCTGAATATCCTATAACCACACGGATATATTTTGATTGAAAATATTGGGAAAAGCCGTCCATATCCACCCGTAAAGCCTTCAGATCGTTCACCTTTTCCTGCGATGCCATTACAATGATATCTTCTTTTTTTATGAGTTTAAGGACATCCATGGTAATCTGTCTGTTTCCCCTTCCAAGAATGTATCCCTGCCCTCCTGTTGGAGTGAGAATCAGCTTAATTCTGCCACCTGCATAATATTTTTTTATATCATCCATGTAAATATCAGAAGCAATGAGTTTCTTGTCTTTAATAAGATCAACACCCAGCGGATTTGTGAAAAATCCAAGTTTTTGAAGAATCATCTTGCATGTTGTTCCTGTTCCCACAATATAGTAAGAATCATCCATGTTATCCAGAATATATTCTACTATCATATCAACATCCTGGGAAGAATAGATATTTTTTGGATCTCTCACAACCTCATCGGCAAGAGGTATTGAGACCTCTGCATACTTCTTTACATCCAGTGTTCCCTTCTGGAAAAGCTCTTCATTAAGATCGATTACCTCCCCTTTCTGGAATTTCATATTACCAGTTCTGTGAATCCTGTTAATTATAGATGCAGCTGCCTCAGGTGTTGAAGCAAAGACGGAACTATACATCTTCATTCCTGCAGGGATTCCTATTATGGGTTTGTCTACAACATTTCCCTTTACAACATCTCTGGCTGTCCCATCTCCGCCTACAAATATAATGAGATCACATTTTTCAGATGCTTGTTTCACAAATTCAATGGTATCATCAGGTGTAAAGGGCGCATGTGGTTTTGTTATAACTTCATAAGACATTTTACCAGTTTCCCTTATTGCATTCTCCCCCATTTCACCAGATGGTACATAAAATTTCATTCCTTCCTCTAAATCGAGAAGGAATGCACGGGCTCTGTTAATAGAATATGCTGTAGTTATGGAAACACCTTTTATTGAATCTGAGCCTTTCATTCTATAATTTAATCCAACGCCCGCATAAGGATTAATCACAAACCCGAATAGCATAGGCAAGAATATTTTAGTTCAATATTAAAGCATGAGCCTCATATGCATTTCAACTAAAATTATCACAATTGCTTTTGATTTTCAACCAAAAATAGATATTTATTCTATAATTCAGATTCAACTCCCTGGTTCTACAAAAGCTACTGCTCCAGACCATGTCTGATTCACTGCTATGACCTGAAATGGACCGGACCATTTAAGAGGGGTTATGATAACGTTTTCTGTACTTCCCCCCGTTATTTCTGTTCCGCTTACGGTTAAAAGATAAGTTCCTGTCTCCTTTGCCTTACTTCCGTGAACACTTGCCATATATGACATATTTCCAGGACCAATGAGGTATATGGCAATGCTTTGATTATTTAGGGAATAGAACGTGAGATTTGCGGAGCTGTTTCCTTTTGTTTTTGAAATGTAAGGATTTGCTGAATTGAAATCCATGGTCTTAGAAAGCGCTAATTTGTATATTTCAATGGATGTTGAACGCGTGAACTGACCTGTAGTCACAGACACCTGATAATTGTTTATTCCAAGGTTATTAACAGATGCAGAATCTATAGTTATAGAAAAGAGCTCCTGCGCTCCCGGCGATAGTGTTGTTTCATAACCGGTTACATTGAATGGAGTACTTGGGGAAATTGAAAATGCAGGTTCTATTGGTGTGGGTCCGCTGTTCTTAACCACGAAGGAGAATGTAGCTGAGCCTCCCATTACCATGGCAGATGTGTTGTTAATGATTAAACCAGAATTATCCGGAACATTCATGGTGAAGGAGCTTTGCGTGGTATGAAATGGATATGGAACTATACCTATGAACAGGATAAATATAACTGAAACTGCCAGCGCCTTTGAATGAGTTCGAATTGCCTGAAGATGATTAAGTGACATAGGTGCATTGACACCCATGAGGAGGATAAACACAGGAAGAATGAGCCATGAGGGAAAGGTCAATGAAAAAGCAACCATTGCAAAGAGAGAGATATAGGAGATATCCCTCTTCAGTTTCTGGTTATTAATTGCCATTATAACACCCCCATCCAAAAATCCTATGGGGAAGGCGTTGAAAGAAGTAAAGATCATACCTACCCAACCTGCATACGCCAGAGGATCCAGATTCCCCTGAATTGGAAGGTATCTTAATATGATAAACTGGAAAAGCAAAGGAGAAGATATGGTGTGAGCCGGGATATTAACAGAGGTTATCACAGGTATTGCATAGGAAATGTCTTCAATGCCTGCAATATAAAAAATCATGGCAGCAACAAAACCGAAAATCAATGAAAGGGAACTTGAAACAATCATATCGTTCCTGTTTTTGTAAGGAACTTCAGGGGCATTTATCAAGCCCATTGTACCCATGGATATGGGATTGGGAACAAAAATTGGGATGGAATATGGAATTCCAGATCTTCTATGCACAATGACCTTGGGAATTTCCCTAACAAGAAATATTGTAAAGATTGGTATTGCAAAATATATAATTGATGCGAAAAGCGCTTCACTTGCTGTTGATCCAGAATAATAGGATGATGAATATGCAAACCCTGCATAGATTATGCTCAGGATTGTAAGGATGAGAAGAAGCAGCTTTACATTATTGTTTACCCGTTTATCACGCCTCATTACACCTATTTCATTCTCCTCACTCATGAAACATATATAACCAGAATTCTTGATAGAGTCGTAAAACCTGTCAAAAAATAGCTCATTATCCACATCTGGTTGGAGGGTCAGAAAAAGAATGTCCCCCTCTTCCTTTGTGTCAATCTTTCCGAATATGCTCTCCGCTATGTGTTTGATCCTGTCCTTTTCCCTGCTGTTAAGACTCATTGGCTATTTCCAGAATGCTGTATTTAAAATTATGTTTATTAACCTTTCACTAACTTATTTCAGAATTTTCAGATATCCTGAAAACTGATCCTTATTCAATTGAATCTTTATGAATCTCGACGGTTTCATGGGCGATTCAAGAGAAATGCTATCCAGCAGAGCCTTTGAAATTTTTGGGTCACTGCCAATTACTGAGAAAGTCAAATCATTTTCGTTCAGTATTACAAAATTAGTGTTTCTGCTCATAATGTATTTTACTAAAAACTGATAAACCTCCTGCTCCACTTTTCCTTGAATTATATTCCATTTGCCTGAAGCGTTTGTTGCTTCAACGGATGATTCGTATAGATATTCAGCCTGGTCTTTTATTTGAAGTTCAAGTTTCTTTTTTAGCTCTACATTTTCCAAAACCATTTTTTGAACCCCTTCTGATACCTCATCTGTTGTGATTCTTGTAGCTTTCCGGATCTGGTTCAACTGCGAATAATTTGACTGGATATAATCTAGAGCTGATTTTCCTGCGCAGAATATAATCCTCTGAATGCCTTCCTGAATACTTTCAGCAGAAATTATTTTG
>JAJZYV010000117.1 GCA_021797955.1 Thermoplasmata archaeon | reverse complement strand
ACCTTCAAAAGGTTTATGAAAGGCTTAATGAAATGAAGAAGGGAATGGAATCTGATATAGATGGTTTAGAGCCTGTGGAGGCAATCTATAATTCAGAAAAGCTGAGGATTGATGAACTAAATCAGTCAATTGAGAATTTTACAAGCATGGAAAAGGATGAAGACGAAAAGTTAGATGTTGTTAAAAAATCAATGGGAAGACTTGAAAAGCAGCAAATTGAATACAATGGGGAACGTGTAAAAAAAGCAGCATTGGATGCTGAAATTACAGGATTACAAAATTCGCAAAACCAAATTCAGAAGGCCATAGAAGATTTATCAAACCAGATTGAAGAAGATACTGAACAAGAAAGGAGGTTGAAGGCTCTTGAGGATGATAAAAGATATAAATTCAGATCACTCATACAAAAGTATTTTCAGAACAAGCAGCGGATCGAGCAATTGCAGCTCGATGTCAAGGATCTATTAGGACGCATAGATTTAGCAAGACAGCGCAGGGATCAAATGCTTGTTCTTAAACCATATTTTGATGAGTACGAGAAATTGTCTGAAGAAACATACCGTCAAGCAACATGGATTAAACAAAACAATAAAAACTTCTTGGATTTTTCAAGTAAGAACGACTTTATTAAAAAAAAGGAAATCGAATATTCCACATCATTTAAAAGATTGAATGATTTTATTGGGACTATAAAACAAAAGTTATCAATTGACAATCCAAATTTGGATAAAATCAACAATATGAGAAAATTCACAGCAGAAGAGCTTGAAAGGATAGTGCAGGAAAGATCCAATGCAAAAAGCCTGATTGATTCATCAAAGGAGAAAATTGCGGAAATAGATGAGAACGTTATTATGCTCAGCGATAGAAGACAGTGCCCTGTTTGCAAGCAGGATCTCAGCGAAACACACAGGAAAGAAATTAAGGATCAATACGAATCAGAAAGAAATGAGCTTATCTCTGGAATAGAGAGTTCAGAGCGATTTATCAAGGCAGCAGATATTAAAATGACAAAACTTCGGAGCCAACTTGATTTCATCAACAATGAAGTTATGGGGGAATTTTCAACTCTCATAAAAAGTGAGTCAGAACTCAGAGGATATTTAGATCAACTTAAGGTGGAAATTGCCACCTACAAAGACTTTGAAACAGAATATAAAAAAGCGGAATTATCACTTGAAACAGCAACGAAACGCCTCAAGGGGATAGAATCTCAGTGGAATGAATATAAACGACTTAAGGCCGTAGACGATTCAGTAAATTTGTCTGAATTTGAGAAGAAACATAAAGATCAATGGGCAATATTATCCTTACTGGAACAGGAAAATAAAGACATAGAACATGAAATGGGATTTATCCCCATAGACTCAAACATCCTTGATGCGGAATCAATTGAAAAGAATATAAATGTACTTAGGAAAAAAGTAGACGGCATAGATCTAAAGAGGAGACTTCTGGAGGATAAGAGAATTGAATTATCCAAACTTAAAGGCGATTTAGAAGGAAAATATGGAGAGCGAACAGTAATACTTCAAAAGCTTGAATCTTTGAAGGAAGTTGAAAAGAATCTAGAAATACAGAGAACAAATTTGGATTCCTTAAATAAGAAAATAATTGGATTGCAACAAAAAATAGTTTCTGCTCGTGAGGAACTTAAAAGGTTGGAAGCAGATCTGAATAAAATACAGGATGATATTTCAAAGCTTCATTCTATTAGAAAGGCCCATGTTGTTATGGAAAAGCTCATACCCGCATTCAGAAGAGATGGATTACCGAAACTTATACGTGTGAGATCCTCTCAATTTATTACAGATATGACAACAGAGCTCATGACCCATTTTAACCTCTCTGTGGAAGGGGTAAAAGTTACTGAAGATCTTGATATTGAAGTATATCAGAATGGGTCGGTAAAAGATCTTCAGCAGTTAAGCGGTGGAGAGAGGACAGCGGTTGCAATAGCATTGCGTATGTCAATGGCAAAATATCTTCTTTCCAGTATAAGCGTCATGCTGATGGATGAGCCGACGAATTTTCTCGATGAAGAAAGGAGGAACGACCTTAAGGAAATCATCACATATTCATTGAGGGATGAGGGTATAATACCACAATTGATTGTGATAACTCACCATTCGGAGCTTAACAGTGCAGCGGATATTTCCTATACAGTTGAAAGCAAAAATGGTATATCTCAAATTATACCGACGTGAAATCCTTATCTTAAAGCAAATTTAGAAAAAAACCTCACTGCATGAGGAATAGAAAATCAGGAAACGATATAAGAAAATGGAAAAGACGCCTGACAAATCAAATAGTTTGAGTTTGTTAAGTATAAATAAGCAATAATCAGCACAGAAGATATTTTATGCTAAAATATATCTCAAGATTGAAGAAAATTGGAAAAAGATACTCTGAGCGTGGTTATTCCAACTATGAATGAAGAAAAAACAATCGGTGAAGTCATTGACAGTCTCAGGTATCTATCTCCCATGGAAATTATAGTGGTTGATACAGATTCCAAGGACAGGACAAGAGAGATTGCGAAGGAAAAGGGGGCAAAGGTGATCCAGGAACCGCGAAGAGGATATGGGGTGGCCTATAAAACAGGAATATCCCATTGTAAAGGTGATCTCATATTGTGCCTTGATGGGGATGGAACATATCCTTCGGAAATAGCTGGTACACTAATAGAATTGTTAAGGATAAATGACGTTGATTTTGTGTCATGTGATAGAATGACTTTGAGGAACCAGAATTCTTATACTAACCTGCATTTTATAGGAAACAGTGTCCTAAACTTAGCCATATTCTTATTCTATGGATTTAGAATAATAGATTCTCAAAGTGGTATGTGGCTTTTCAGAAATAATATTTTCAAAAAAATGGTCAGATTGAGTGATGGTATGTCATTTTCACAGGACATAAAAATAGAGGCATTCATTCATGGAACCATTATAGAGGTTCCAATCAGGTATGGAGTTAGAATGACAAAGCCAAAACTTAATACATGGCATGACGGTTTCGCAAATCTATTCGCAATATTTACAAGTATGGTCAACAGAAGATAAGTATCTTATTTATCGATCCTGAAGACTCAGAATGAAGCTTTGATCTTTCTGCGATCAATTGTAATTCCCTTGGGAGTTATTGCATAGAGGGTTTTCGAAAGTGCAGCATAATCGCCTCCAACATCCTTTCCCATACCTTTTATTTCTTCGATTATCTTCCGCATGTTCAGGTCATCTCTTTGGGCATAACTGCAGTCCAGAATGATGATGTCACCATTGTAAAGATAATCAGCTATTTTACGCACATCTTCAAACTTGGATATTTCAGCCACTCTAAGTGCATTCTTTTCCTGTTCCTCTTCCTCGAAGAATTTGTATTCTGCCAGATCAAGAAACTTAACAGGGCCGTCTTCTTCTGAATTTTTTCTACCTCTTGGTCTTAAAATTGGCATGACAGGTTTTTACCTCCATATATTTTGTCTATGAAAGATATGATCAGATTAGCAATAAATTTATTGCTATTTTCAAAAGCTAAATTAAATCTTGGGATCATATCATCTTTTATTATGAGAACTTTCATTTGCCACACCATGGAGACCTAACCAACAATAGGGTTAGTGCGTTTAGTATAGTGTTGTCGTAAATTCAAAGAACAATTATTCCTTTTACCCCAGGAACTTTTTTCATAAGGGGAACTGCATCTCCTGGCAACGGGGAATCTGTAACAATTCTTGCTCTTGGGGAATCTGAAATTATTGGGTCATCCACCATTACCTGTCTTATTCCTATGTTGTAATCAGCAATTATCTTTACTATACCTGAAATGATACCAGGTCTAGAAGGATCCTCTGGGATTACTTCAATTACTCCTAGGCGAAGTATCTTTGACGATAACTGTCCCATATCGGCTATTGGTCTCATCTCCTTGAAAAAGTTCAGCAGCTCCTTATCAGCAAATATCTTGTTTACCACGCTCTGCACGACTCTTCTGTCAACTCCAATGGCCAGAGCAATTGCATTTGGCCTTACTTCAATGTTTGCGCAAAAAACTGAAGGCTCTTCGGGAAACTTTTCGTTAACAGAAAGCCCATATGTCACGAAATATCTGACTACCTTCATCTGTGAAGGATTCTTTCCAAATTTGGTTGTAATTTGATCCCACATCTAGCGATATATGTATTCTGAGTTAAATAACTTAGTGCATTTTTTGATACCATCGGTAAAACCACATTATAAACCTTCATATTTAATATTAAAAAAAATAAAATAAATAGATGATTTTTACTCAGAATAAATCATATTCCATCCAGTATTCCTTCTTCTGAAAGTTGAATAACCGTTTCCCCTTCTGGAAGATAAGGCGAGTCTATTAATCTGGCTATTCTCTTGCCAGCTTTTCCCTTTCTCAGATAAATTCTGAATGTTGCTGTATGACCAACAATATTTCCCCCAATCGGTGCGGTAGGATCACCAAAGAAGACGTCAGGCCTTGCTGCTACCTGATTTGTTACAGCAATGACAGCATTCTGAAGCATTCCGAACCTCAAGAGGTCATGCATATGACGGTTGAGCAGCTGCTGTCTCTCCGATAGAGATCCTCTTCCCATATATTCAGATCTGAAATGTGACGTCAGGGAATCAACAATCAGCAGGCGTATATTAAAGTCCTTTGCCATTTGAGAAGCCTTTTCTGCCAATAATATTTGATGGTGCGAGTTAAATGCTCGGGCTACATGAATTCTCTTCAAGACTTCGTCAGAATCAAGGTTTTTCGCCCTTGACATTTGAACTATTCTTTCCGGTCTAAAGGTGTTTTCTGTATCTATAATTAGAACATCGGAGTTGAATCCGCCATCGCTTTCAGGTGTTGTGGCATTGACAGCTATCTGATGCATAATCTGTGTTTTTCCCGAACCGAATTCCCCAAAGAATTCTGTTATTGTCTGAGTTTCCAAGCCTCCGCCAAGTAGATTGTCGAGGTTTTTGCTGCCTGTGGTCAGTTTGTGGACATTCTTCCTGCGGTTCAATATCTCTTCACCGGTTTCGTAGTTTCCAACATCGGCCAACTTTCTGGCGGCTGCTATAATCTTGATTATTGCCCCTTCTCCTATTCCAGTTATTTCAGAGAGATCCTTTGGAGCAGCCACAGCAATTGCCATTACATCATCGTACCCACTGTCTCTCAGCTTTTCAGCTGTTGCTTCCCCTACGCCAGGTATATCTTCAATTGACATTTTGTCTGTTTCTGCTTTCTTTGATTCAACCATTACAAATCCCTCCTGAATATTCCCATGGTATTATCTGTATCGGTAATGGACTTTTCCCTATCGGAGTAACCCATTATTGCCCTGATTGCATCGACATTTTCAGGAACCACGTCGCTCTCCTGATGCACGGCCTGAATATATCTGACCGTATTCCCTGATGTAAACAAACTCTCCTTCCAAACTGCTATCTCGAAGAGATCTCCTCTCTTTCTTCCAAATTCTCTAGCCAGATCCATTATTTGTGATGTGGAAGATAAGCCGCTTTTCCCAGAGAGAGGTATGATCCTATTGAATTTGCTCCACTCTTCAATTAATTTGTCTTTTGAAACCTCTGAATCTGTTTTCAGTGAGATCGAATGAACATGCATCAATGTTGTTGGAACCTTGATGGCAACAGTTCCAACATCCTTGACATCAAGAACAGTTTTGAGATCTGGTCCATGATGTGAGGGAAACTTAAGGCTTGGCTCTACGGCGTTAATTGGGCCTTTCTTACTGTCATTGGGATCGGTAGCTCTTCTGATGAGCGTTGCATCAACGGAATTGACCCCGAATTTCTTCATTATTGGATATATTGTACGTGCAAGTCCTGTGGTGTTGCATGATACAACCCTTAGAAATTGTTTTCCCACACTCTTATCGTAGCTGGAATAAGCATTGAAGCTTTGTTCGGCTATTTTAGCCTCTTCTCCACCCTGAAAAATTGCCTTTATATTACTCTTCTTATACAACTCCTTATTTTTTTCTCCCATTCCCTCAGGCGTACAGTCAACCATGACATCCACGGATTGCACAAGATCATTCAGTGTTCCTTTTGCTTTTATTCCAGAACTTTCAAAAGTGTGGAGAGTTTCATTATCACTTGCATAAACATTGAACATCCTGGCAGCCTCCACGGCAACATAATCCGGTTTTGTTTTCACAATTCCAATAATCGACATATCCTTCTGGAGCCTTACCGCATCTGCAACTCTTCTTCCAATGGTTCCATAGCCGTTTATCCCAACTTTGATCATTGGTTACCGATTTTTAGCCTTTTTATAAAGTTATGCTGGAAATATCTTTACAAAAAATCC